>JACVQI010000170.1 GCA_015661095.1 Gammaproteobacteria bacterium | reverse complement strand
CATCGAGCTGCCGGAAAACTTCATCAAACCAGGCGCTGCCGCAAAGTACGGCCGGTTCCCGACTGATAACCTCTGCCTTGTTCATTTTTTCAGGGGGTATCAGTTCGGCGGTCAGATCCCCGCTGCCGATATCTTCACTCAGAGCGCGGCGTACGGTGCTGGCGATGTCAGCGGGCAGATGGACGGACATCATGACGGGTCAAGACAGGCGAGGTTGGTGTAACGGCTGCTTAATAACTGCATAATCATTGCTTTGAAGGTGTTATGGTTCTCCACGTTGCCGGAGCGTAAGACGATCCCCCTGTTGACTGAAGTCCAGTTGCCTGAGAAAACTCATACCCAGCAGAACATCATCTTCCTGCCGGGACGGATTTATGCTGGCCCGGACGCCGGTCAACCTGATACCACCCAATTGTACTTCATCAAGGATGGTGCTGTAGACCGAAATGACGCCATTGGCCGTCATGGCCTCGAAGGACGGCCCGCGTACCAGGGATAATGTGGAGGCAAGGTTGTCAGGGATATCAACAATGGTCGCGCCTGTGTCCAGCATGAAGGTAACACTCTGGCCATTTATACTACCGGTGGCAACATAATGGCCGTAACGATTCCGTTCCAATATCACTTCCTGGACTCCGTTACTGCTGTAACCCAGGACCTGTTCGTTAGGATTATGCTGTCGCTCCAGATAAATGCTGAATAACCAGCTCAGCAACCCCAGCAATACGATCCAGGCCATGATAATCATGGTTTTGCCCACGCGCTGGGAATAGTTGCCGCTGTCCGGCTTTTTTTCGCTCATGTCTGGCTGTCACTGCACTCAGGTTTTATCTTGCCATATTTTACAAGGATGTTGAAAAACGATTTCCACCAGCCCGCTTATATATTGTAATTCCGGTGCTCGCTATGGCAGGCGGTGAGAAATGCCGGTTAGTGCTGTCCTATGGTCAATCTGCATAATAATTTCACCCTGGAAAATCTGTTCCCGACATTTTCAACCGACTGCATCCTTGCAGTCGTCTCCCTCCGGGACAAATTCGCCGGGACGACTCCAAGGACGGAGTCGGTAGAGCGACGCAGGAAGCCAAAGCCGAGCGAATTTACTCGCTACTTCCCTGTAGCTCGCCCTTCGGGCCATCCTGCTCCGCAGGATGTTCAAAATTCGTTCCTGACGATTTTGTGGTCGAACGTAGTTCGCCCAACGGGGGATGGATATGGAGGTCCATCCACAAAGGCCCGGGGTGAGGGCGAATGTGTCTGCTATTCCGCACACCCATCACCGTCGTCCACATTGATTTCTTGATTTTTCTCTGTTGTCATGTAGTCATGACAAACACCGAGAACCTGGAAACACCCCTGGCACTGGCCGCAGATAAGGACTGGCTTCAGGGTGTCCGCCGAGTGCCTTCCCCCAATCTCGATGCCCGGGTGGCCGATACGGTCATCGATTCCATCGTGATCCACGGTATCAGTTTGCCGCCGAAAACTTATGGTGGTCCCTATATCGAACACTTGTTTACCAATCAACTGGATTGCAATGCCCATCCCTATTTCCTGGAAATCAGCAATCACAGGGTGTCGGCGCATGTGCTGATCGATCGAACCGGCCAGATCACGCAATTTGTGCCATTCAGCGCGAGGGCCCGGCATGCCGGGGTCTCTGTATTCCAGGGCCGGCCGGACTGCAACGAATACTCGATCGGTATTGAGCTGGAAGGCTGTGATGATGAAGCCTACGAACAACGCCAGTATGAAATACTGGCAAAGCTCGTCCGCATCCTCAGACAACAATGGCCCGCCATCACGCCTGAACGCATCGTGGGCCATTCCGATATCGCCCCGGACCGAAAAACTGATCCCGGACCGGCATTTGACTGGGATTATTTTTTCAGCTTAATCGGATAATTGCTGGATACCTGCATATCAGTTCTTGTTAAAATACGGTATGAAGCCTGGACCACTGCAGGAAACTTTGTTGGTTCAGTGGCTTCTAATGATTGATTTAGAGGATAAACCATGACCCTGTTGAGCATTCTTGTTGGCCTTGGACTGGAATATTTCCTGGGCACGCTGGATCGGTTGCGGAATTTCGCCTGGTTCGACGTTTACCGGAACTGGCTGGAGTCACGCTGTGGAAAGATGCAGTTTTGGGAAGGACCCGCCGGCGTGCTCTTGACCCTGGCGGCTCCCTTGCTGGTGTTGGCCTTAATCACGAATCTGCTGGACGGCTTATCGCCAGTACTCAGCTTTATCCTGGCTGCGGTTATTTTCATCTACAGCGTCGGATCGGACGTCAACAGTCTGCTGGATGATTACATCGATGCGCTGGTATCCGGTGATGAAGGTTCCGTACGTGGTATCGAGCAGCAGTTGCGCGGTGACATAACCTCCGCTGATACCACCGGCCTGGCTATTATCCAGTCCGCGTTCCTGCGGGCACATGACCATCTCTTTGGCGTGATCTTCTGGTTTATCCTCCTCGGTCCAGTCGGGGCGTTACTGTTCTGCCTCGTTGTCAGGCTGAAGGATCGTTGCAAGGATCTCCGGGGCGCCTATGCGGATGCAGTCCGTAATCTCCATGGCGTATTAATCTGGCCGCCGGCCAGGTTGCTGGCGCTGGGTTTTGCCCTGGCCGGCAGTCTGGTTGATGCGCTGGAAGGGTGGCGGGACGTCAAAGGCCATACTCTGGATAATAGTATTGCCGTGATCACGGCGAGTGCTATCGGCGCCATGCAGTTTCGTAGCATTGATACAACGGATGAGCAAGCCCAGAAAGCCGAATATCTGGCCCGTGTACAGGAAGTTCAGGCCCTGATTAACCGTACGCTGATAGTCTGGCTGACCATCCTGGGATTGATGACCTTGCGTGGTATTTTGGGATAGGCCTGGTGTGCTGCTACCCGGGATCGGCCAGATAATCCATTACACTCAACAGTTTCCTATCGTTATTCCGGCAGACCAGGATTAATTCATTCTCATACCAGTCGCCAAGGACGATACGCCTGGCTGGATGGTTATCGAGGTTCAGTGCGTGGACTCCGGGCCGGTGTGTATGTCCATGGATGAGTTCCTGCACGTGATACCGGCGCATGGTCTGGATCACGGCATCGGGGTCGACATCCATAATTTCGGGCCGCTTGTTCCTGGCCGATTGCTTGAAGAACGGTCGCAGGCTGGTGACCAGCAGTTTGCGTATGGCATAGGGCAAGCGCGGGAATAACCACTTCACGGGTGACGACTCCATTATTCCGCGATACACCTGATACCCGGTATCCCGGGTACACAATAGATCTCCGTGTGTAATTAAGACAGGTTTGCCTGCCAGCTCGATCAGGGCAGGGTCCGGCAGCATGACCACACCGGTAAGGGGTTCGATGCCCCGATCCAGCAGCAATTCGCGATTACCGCGGAGCAGGTACAGCGGTGGACCGCCGCCGGTAAAGTTTTTTAACTCAGACAAAATCTCCGGATGTGGTGATGTGGAGTCGTCATTCCCGAGCCAGAAATTTTCAAACAGGTCGCCGAGGATATAAACGGCGCTGGCACGCCGGGCCGGGCCACGCAGTAACTGTTTGAACAGATCAATCTTCTCCGGGCGTGCATCACTGAGGTGGACATCGGCGATAAATAACGTGTCCACGAACTGTTACAGGGAAAAAGCTATCACGAAAGGTAGCGCCCGGGAAAATTAACCAACGAAAAGGTCATGCCTGTTCAGCAACGATTTCCGCGGCTGAGATGTGAATGGGATCGACCGGTACATCCTGGTGACCATTGCGGCTGGTGGTCGCGGCGGCCTCGATGGTTTCAACAACTTCCATGCCTTCGATGACTTTGCCGAAGACACAATAACCCCATCCATCCCGGGTCGCCGAGCGGTAATCCAGGCCGATATTGTCATTGGTGTTGATAAAGAACTGGGCCGAGGCTGAGTGCGGATCGCTGGTTCGGGCCATGGCGATGGAGCCGATCTCGTTGGTCAGGCCGTTGCTGGCCTCGTTTTTGATCGGCGCCTGGGTGCTCCTGGGACGCATGTCCGCGTCCATGCCGCCACCCTGGATCATGAAGTTTTCGATGACACGGTGAAAGATCGTGCCGGCGTAATGGCCGCTGGTGACATAGTTCCTGAAATTCTCAACGGTTAACGGCGCCTTGTCCGGATCCAGTTGCAGTAATATTTCCCCTTTGCTCGTTGTAAATCGCACTTTCATCGGTCTACTCCCGGCTGCTGTTGGTATAGGCCGCCATTATATGATGGAAAGGCGGGAACATTTAACTCTTTCCCGGATTTACCTTTTTCAGCAGCGGGATCTTTTGCTAACATGCGCGCTCGTTTCCGATGGCGGCTGCTGATCCATGTTAAAGATTTATAACACCCTGACAGGCAAGAAAGAGGAATTCGTTCCCATCGAGGCGGGAAAGGTCCGAATCTACGTTTGCGGCATGACCGTCTATGATTTCTGTCACCTGGGTCACGCCCGGATGTTCGTGATCTTTGATATGGTCACCCGCTATCTGCGTACCCGTGGTTATCAGGTCACCTATGTCAGAAACATCACCGATATCGATGACAAAATCATCAACCGTGCCCGGGATAATAATGAGTCGATTCAGTCTCTGACCGCCCGCATTATCGCGGCCAATCGGGAAGATGAAGCGGCATTGAACATCCTGCCGCCCGACCGTGAACCGCGGGCGACTGACTTCATGGCTGAGATTATCGCCCTGATCGGACAGTTAGTGGAAAAACATTACGCCTATCAGGCTACGAACGGTGACGTCTTCTATGATGTCAGCGCCTTCGAGCATTACGGCA
>JACVQI010000169.1 GCA_015661095.1 Gammaproteobacteria bacterium | reverse complement strand
TATTCCCGCTGGAAGGTGGCTGCGATTGCCGTCATGTTCGCTACCGCATGGAAACCAGGCCGTTGTTTGTGCATTGCTGTCATTGCCGCTGGTGCCAGCGTGAGAGCGGTGCCTCGTTCGCGCTCAATGCCATGATTGAATCTGACCGGGTTTTGTTACTGGCGGCGGAACCGGAACTGGTCAAGACGCCATCCGCGAGTGGCAATGGGCAATTGATTGCGCGTTGTCCGCAGTGCCGGGTTGCCGTATGGAGCCACTATGCCGGCGCCGGCCCGCTGATTAAATTCGTCCGTGTCGGCACTCTCGATGAACCCGATCACCTGCCGCCCGATATCCATATCTTTACGTCCTCCAAACAACCCTGGGTGGTAATACCACCCGGCACACCGGCCGTACTGGAATATTACGATCGGGAACAATACTGGCCGGCCGAGAGTATGTCGCGCCGTCAGATTTTGCTGCCGCAAATAGAGGCTTATCTGGCAAAGCTGAAATCAGGACAAATCTGAGTCGGCAAGATCATCGAGCTTAGTCTATTGCCGACAGTTGTAATTAAACTTTTTATTTCTCGTCAGTCTTTGTCGAATTAAAGCTGTGCAGTTTTTTCTGAATCTCCTCACGATTATCTTTGAGGATCAGGCTGGCCATGGGCAGAAAGATATCCTCTTCCTTCTCGTGGTGTTTGATCAATAACTGTTCCAGGCGGTTCAGGCAATCGAGCACATGTTCCGAATCCTGACTCTCGAACACCTGGAGCGTATCATTCATAAAAGCAATAATCTTGCGATGCTCGGAACGCAAAGCTGCGGTCGGTTCATCCGGTGTATTAACTTCAGCCTCATAAGCCGGATAGACGACTTGTTCTTCCTGCAGAATATGCCATTTGAGTTCCGCCAGCAGATTGCGGAAGGTCTTGTTGGCTTTATCCCAGTCCTCAATTTCAACCGCTTCCTGACACTTGGTCAGGAGGCCCTCATGCTGGGAGTGGTCGTGCAAAAGCCAGTTATCGCTACTGTTCATAGTGGAACCCGTTACTGAGAAAAGTACCTTTTTGATACTACAACAATACCCGGACGATGTAACTAATTACTTGTAAAAACAATGGGATAAACCGCTTCTAATCAGTAATCTTGTTGATTTAGGTCAAGATTGGCGGTGACTCCTCCCGCTACACTGCCGGCATAAGGTATTTCATTGCAGAGAGAGAATCCTTTGGTCATGACCCCTGTGTCAAGCTGTAAACTATTTGCACCATTTTTAGCGGTTATGCTGGTGACCGCATCGGTCCCGCAAGCCAGTCCTGTCATGGCCGAACCGCTGACCCAGCAGCGACAATCCGAACTCATCAACACGCTCAAACACGATTGCGGCTCCTGCCACGGCCTGACTCTGAAAGGCGGTCTGGGACCACCTTTGACCCGCGCTGCACTCACCGATAAACCCTTCGATCTTTTGTTCAATACCATTTTGCTGGGGCGGGAAAATACCGCGATGCCGCCCTGGGACGGTTTGTTGACCAAGCAGGAGATCAACTGGCTGGTGGTGCAACTGAAAAACGGCATCGATGAAGCACAGGAGCATCGAGATGAATAGACTATTGTTTTTCCTGTGCCTGGTTTGTACTCTCGGCTTGAACGCAGCATCAGATAACAAACCCAATCTGGGTGTTGTCATCGCCCGGGCCACCGGCAACATTATGTTGATCGATGCCAACACTCGATCGTCTCTCGGTGTCATCCCGGGCTTCGGCGATCTGTCTCACGCCTCGGTCGTCTTTTCCAATGATGAGCGATATGCCTACATCTTCGGCCGTGACGGCGGCTTGAGCAAGGTGGATCTGCGGCAGAAAGTCATGGCCAAGCGCATCATGCAGGCGGGCAACAGTATCGGTGGCGCCATCTCGGCGAATGGAAAGCTGATAGCGGTAGCTAATTACGAGCCGGGCGGCGTCAAGATATTCAATGCTGAATCGCTGGAGCTGGTGACCGAAATCCCAGCGATTTATGGCACGCAGTCGCAACTGTCCAAGGTGGTTGGCCTGGTCGAAGCGCCGGGACAGCGGTTTGTTTTCAGTTTGTTCGATGCCGGTGAGATCTGGATCGTGGACATGTCAAACCAGAATCATCCTGCCGTACAAAAATTCAGCAACATCGGTAAACAACCCTACGACGCCCTCATCACACCCGATGGCAGATATTACATCGCCGGCCTGTTCGGTGAAGATGGGCTGGCCTTGCTGGATCTGAACGCCACCGAACAAGGCGTCAGGCGCGTGCTGGATCACTACGGCCGCGGCGAACAGGCCCTGCCGGTTTACAAAATGCCGCACCTGGAAAGCTGCGCAGTAGCGGGAAAGTATGTCTTCGTTCCCGCAGTTGGTCACCACGAGGTGATCGTCGTTGACAACAGCACCTGGCGGGAAGTCAAACGCATTCCCATGCACGGCCAGCCGGTGTTCACCATGGCAGCGCCGGACGGACGGCAGGTGTGGGTCAATTTCGCCCTGCCGGACAACGATACCGTCCAGGTGATAGACACTGACAGCCTGGAGATCGTCCGGGAACTTAAACCCGGAAAAGCGGTGATGCATATGGAATTTACCGCAGCAGGTAATGAAGTCTGGGTGTCGGTCAGGGATGAAGATAAAGTCCGGGTCTATGATGCGCACAGCTATGCGGTCCTGGCCGAACTGCCTCTGGACAAGCCCAGCGGCATCTTCTTCAGTTACCGGGCGCACCGGACGGGATTTTAATATGCTGGGTCTCAGCCAACTGGACAAGCAACTGCTGAACAATTTTCAGAAGGAATTCCCGGTGACGTCGGCGCCCTTTGCCGAAATCGCCGCGCGACTTGGGACTGACGAGACAACCGTCCTGCACCGACTTGAAATCTTAAGGAAAAAAGGTTACATCAGCCGCATCGGCCCGGTATTCAAGGCCAACGGTATCGGTATCAGCCTGCTGGCGGCTCTGGCTGTTCCCGCCGACCGGTTGTCGGCGGTTGCAGACTTGATCAGCAGCTATGAAGAGGTCAATCACAACTACGAACGTGAGCATCACTTCAATCTGTGGTTTGTCCTGACCGCGCAGAATATCGACCGGCTCGACCGTGTCATCAGTGAAATCGAACAACGCACCGGTCTGCCAGTGCTGCAATTGCCGCTGCTCGAAGATTACCACATTGATCTGGGCTTCGAACTGCAATGGCAATCGTAAATCTGAATATCGCCAGGCGGCAATTAGCCCCTGATTCTGATGAACTGCGGCTGATCAAAATCCTGCAAAACGGACTGCCGCTGGTATCCAGGCCCTATGCCGCCATCGCCGAACAAACCGGCCTGACCGAGGCCAGGGTGATGGAACTGATCAACGGCTTAATACACGACCAGACCATCAAGCGCTTTGGTGTCGTCATCCGCCACCATGAAGCGGGTTATCGTGCCAATGCCATGATCGTCTGGGATGTGCCCGACGAGCAATTGCCGACCATCCCGCAACAAATGCTGCAGTTTCCGTTTATCACGCTCTGTTACCGGCGTCCCCGGCAACTGCCAGAATGGCCTTACAACCTGTTTTGCATGATCCACGGTCATGATCGAGAGTCAGTGCAGAAAAACCTGCATGTAATGATCACCAGTTGCGGCTGGCGGGACATACCGCATGCGATATTATTCAGCAAACGCCGTTTTAAACAACGCGGTGCGAGATATATATCTCATGCTGTATGACTGAATTATTAAACACAGAGAGCACAGCGTTATTCGTAATCCGTGACTCGTAATTCGTAAGAGAATTCTATTCACCAATCACGATTTACGAATTACCAATCACGTATTATTTCGTGTTACTTGAGTATTTAAAGATGGATAATATCGATCGGTCAATTATTAATCAGATGCAAGGCGGTTTTCCGATCTGCGCGGAGCCCTTCGCGCAAGTGGCACAGGAACTTGGGATCGATGAGGATCTGTTGGTCAGCCGCATCGACAGTCTGCTGGCCAATGGTGTTCTGAGCCGCTTCGGTCCCTTGTATAACGTTGAGCAAATGGGAGGCAATTACACCCTGGTGGCCATGCGTGTACCGGCCGATGATATAGAGCGCGTCACCGGGATCATCAACAACTATCAGGAAGTCGCGCATAACTATCAGCGCGACCATGAATTCAATATCTGGTTCGTGCTGGCGATGGCAACACCGGAACAGAAGCAACAGCTACTGGCGGCGATTGCAGCAGCGACAGGTTATCCAGTGTACGACATGCCGAAGATCCGGGAGTTTTACATAGGCCTGAAGTTCGATGCCTGAGTCCGGCAAACAGCAAGTACTGCAGATGGATGCGATCGATCGCCGTATCATTCAGGCCACCCAGGATGGACTGCCGGTGGTCAGGCAACCGTATCATGAAATTGCCAGACGCCTGGATCTGGAACCATCGTTGGTCATGGAGCGCATGCAGCGCATGCAGGATGGTGGCCTCATCCGGCGCATCGGGGTCGTCCCCAATCATTACCAACTGGGTTACCGTGCCAATGGCATGAGCGTCTGGGATGTCCCGGATGACAGGATCGAGGAATTTGGAAATATTATTGGCAGACTGGATTTCGTCAGTCACTGCTATCAGCGGCCGCGGCATCCGCCTGACTGGCCGTATAATCTCTACGCCATGGTGCACGGCCAAGATCGGCAAACAACCGAGGCCCAGGTCAAGCGGATTGCCGAAATACTCGGTGATTACAACCGCGGTCACGAAGTTTTATACAGCACCCGCATCCTCAAAAAAACCGGCCTGCGTTTGACGGATTAAACACAGAGGCACAGAGGACACAGA
>JACVQI010000168.1 GCA_015661095.1 Gammaproteobacteria bacterium | reverse complement strand
TATCCTCCTCCTTGATGTCCACGGCCGGACGCCAATGACTGATGGCGACGTCGGTATTATCATCGGCCAACACCTCATTAAATAATGGATCCAACAAACCCGCCCGTTTGAACTCTTTTTGGAACCGGTCAAACAGGTTAAATGGCTCATATCTTACAAGTGACATAAATACCTCCGCTAAAACATTGGTTAATCTGTTTGCAAATATGGGTACTAATCCGAAAATTTCAAGATGGGATAGTCAATCACTGAGAGCGGCGATCACGGAAATCTTATTGAAAATGCGAACATAGATACCCGGAAATGGGCTGGCTATAATTAAATTTAACCCTACCAATTTGAAAGAAGGAACTTTTTCTTAATATCAACTGGCACCACCGATATACCAACCGGCGACAATCTGTCGCATAAACTCAGATTAGTGAGCTAACACAAATGGAAGATATTTGAATTCAATGAAAGTCAGGGATTTGATAAAACTTCTGGAAGAAAATGGATGGTACATTAAACGTACCCGCGGCAGTCATCGACAATATAAGCATCCCAACAAACCCGGCACAGTTACTGTTGCCGGGAAGCCGGGCGTCGAGGTGCCAAAAGGAACTTTAAATGCCATACTTAAACAGTCTGGATTGAAGAAATGAGAATATTTCAATGAAATACGCTGTCGTTATAGAGAAAGGTAATACAAGTTATGGCGCTTATGTGCCGGACTTGCCAGGTTGTGTTGCGGCAGGAGAGACGCGCGAGGAAGTTATTCGTCTCATTCATGAAGCCATCGAATTACATATAGAAGGACTTAAGGAAGATGGAGAAATCATCCCAGAGCCTGCCTCCAGTATTGAAATCATCGAAGTCGCTGCATAACCATGCACGTTCCGGTTGGCTACGCTGCTGCCTGGTTTAATCGTTTGGCGCTGATTAATTTGGGGCTATTCGTCACCTAAAAACTATAAGAACCTCGTGAGTCCATAGGTGATAGGAATTTTTTAAAGAGGCAAAGCCACATTTCGATCTGATCACACCCAGTAGGAGATGCCGGTCATCATCTGCGAAGTCCAATGCATGACCTGTTTTACGGGGCGGGGCAGTTCCGCCGCGCCGGCTTCCAGGGCGACGGTCGCATGATGTCCTTCATCGATCTGCATCTGTTCCAGTATCGCCCGGCTTTTAGCGTCCCGGCCGGGCAGGCTCTGCAGATGGCCCTGCAAATGCCGAACAACCTGGCGTTCGGTTTCGGTGATAAAACCCAGGCTCCATTTATCGCCACAGAATCCGGCCAGCGCGCCGATAGTGAAAGAAGCGAGATACCAGATTGGATTCAGGATACTGGTATGACCATTCAGCTCATGTAACCGTTGCTCGCACCAGGCCAGATGATCGACCTCCTCGATGGCGGACCGCTGCATGGAATCCCGGATCGCGGCATCGCGGGCTGTGAGCCCCTGCCCCTGATACAGGGCCTGGGCGGAGACCTCACCGGAATGATTAACGCGCATCAGGCCGATGACATGGCGTTTTTCCACATCCGTCAGGGGATATTCTTCGAGATTTTCCCCCGGGCAGGCGCGCCTGGCCCGGCTGGTTGAAGCATTAAATAAGGTCGCCAGACCCCGATCAAAACCGATGATTAACTGATCCATCAGACTGAAGCGGCGTGCCGTCATGACACTAACCTTGTATAAATAAGCATAGAGCGGATTATAGCCAAAAAAACCGCTTAAATATTGACACTCGGGGGGTCTATCCGTACCATTGCGTCTCTTTTTTCTCAGGCACCTGTAAATAATCCATGAAAACCTTCACGGCCAAACCGTCGAACATCAAGCGTAGCTGGTATGTTGTTGATGCGAATGGGAAAACTCTTGGCAGACTGGCGTCGGCTATCGCCAACCGGCTGCGCGGCAAGCATAAACCGGAATACACCCCGCATATGGATACCGGTGATTATATTGTTGTCATCAATGCCAAAAATATCCGGGTCACGGGCAAGAAGGCCACCGACAAGCTCTATTACCGTTATTCCGGCTATCCAGGCGGCCTCAAGTCGATCAGTTTTGAAAAACTCCTGGTCTCGAAGCCGGAACGCATTATCGAAACCGCGGTAAAAGGCATGCTGCCAAAGGGCCCGCTCGGCCGGGAGATGTTCCGAAAATTGAAAGTCTATCCGGGCGCGGAACATCGCCACAGCGCCCAGCAACCACTGCCACTGGAATTATAGAACCATGACCACTCAAACTTATTACAGCACCGGCCGCCGCAAGAGTTCCACCGCCAGGGTGTTCCTGACCAAAGGCAACGGTAACATCACCGTCAACAACCGCACGCTGGACCAGTACTTCGGCCGCGAAACCGGCCGCATGATCGTCCGGCAGCCGCTGGAAAAGGTCGCGCTGGTGGACAGCTTTGATATCAGGGTCACTGTCACCGGCGGCGGCATCTCGGGCCAGGCCGGCGCCATCCGTCATGGTATCACCCGCGCACTCATTGAATATGACGCCAGCCTGCGCAAAGCCCTGCGCGAAGCCGGTTTTGTCACCCGCGACGCCAGAGAAGTAGAGCGCAAGAAGGTGGGACTGCACAAGGCACGCAAGAGACCGCAATACAGTAAACGATAAGTAGAAAGCGGAAAGTTAAAAGTAAAAAGGATTTTACTTATGGATACCTTTGAAGACCTGGAAGTCTGGAAACGCGGTGTTAAACTTGCATCCAAGGTTTACTTCTCCCTTGCATCCTGTAAGGATTACAGCCTGAAAGATCAGCTAACCCGCGCTGCAGTATCTATTTCTTCAAATATTGCAGAAGGTTATGAAAGAAACTCGAAAAATCTATTTGCATATCATCTTCAGGTAGCTAAAGGATCGTGCGGGGAACTGCGATCGCAACTCTACATCTGTACAGAAATTGGCATAATCAATATTGAAAGAAGAAATGAACTGCAACAGGAAGCAATAGAAATTTCGAAAATGTTGCACGGCCTGATTAGACATTGTCGCAAAAAAGAAGAAATTCAATCTTCTATACTTTAAACATTATAGATGACACGTTAGACTTACCATTCAATACTTTTCGCTTTAAACTTTACACTTTTAACTGTTTTTACTGGGGGTTCGTCTAACGGTAGGACAGCGGACTCTGACTCCGTCAGTCGAGGTTCAAATCCTCGACCCCCAGCCAATTCCTTCAGAAACTCCATTGGAATATTAATCAGGGATGCAGGTACAGAATTCAATTGATGTGACCTGCGTTTCGCTATCTGCTGAGACATTAGCATGTGCACCCCGTTAGAGAATTCGATCTACATCATATCTTTCGGATGAATGCTGCACTGACTCAAAATCCCAAATCCTTCTCCGCACCAATCAGGTAGAATGATTTTTAAATCATCCATTGCATGACGACGTTGGAAACACAACAAGCGGAACCTGATATCAACACTTCGCCCTGGTCACCATTCAGGATAAGGGTGTTCCGGTATGTGTGGCTAGCCACAGTGGTCTCCAACATCGGTTCCTGGATGCACGAGGTCGGCGCCGGCTGGCTCATGGCCATGCTGAGCACTTCGCCCATCATGGTCGCGCTGGTGCAGACCGCAACCTCGATGCCGGTTTTTCTGCTCGCTGTACCGGCTGGGGCATTGGCCGATATCTTCGACCGACGCTTGTATCTGATCACGGCGGTCTTATGGATGATGTTTATCGCATTCGTGCTGGGCATACTCACGCTGGCTGGGATTACCAACGAATGGATACTGGTGGTTTTAACCTTCGCGCTCGGCATTGGTACGGCCATGATGATGCCGGCCCTGGCGTCCATAACGCCGGAACTGGTCCCACGACACGAATTGCATAAAGCGGTGGCACTGAATGCCATGGGTATTAATATTTCCAGGGCCATCGGTCCGGCCTGCGCCGGTGTGATAATTGCCGCCGCCGGCAGCGGCGCCGTGTTCCTGATCAATGCTGTCTCATTTCTGCTTGTAGTCGTGGTGTTATGGAAATGGCGACGGCAGGTGCAGAAAAGCAATCTACCGGCCGAACGCTTCATATCGGCCATCCGTACCGGTGTCCGGTTTGTTTTGCATGCCGCGACAATGCAGGCGACCCTGGTGCGCAGTTTCAGCTTTTTTATTTTTGCCAGCGCGCTCTGGGCTATGCTGCCGCTGGTCGCCAGGGATCTGCTGCAAGGCGGCCCACGCACCTACGGCATCCTGCTGGCCGCCATCGGCGTCGGTGCAGTGGCCGGGGCGTTGATTCTGCCGGCAATCCGCTCCCGCTTCAGCGGCGATCAGATGATCACCGGAGCAACCATTATCTACGCCCTGGCCATGCTCGTCACGGGTCACCTCAACCATTTTCTGCCGAACATCGTATGCATGGCGATTTGTGGTGTCTCATGGATAATTATGATTTCAACCTTATCGACCACCGCGCAATTATCATTGCCAAACTGGGTCCGCTCCCGCGGTCTGGCGATCATGCTGGCCGTTCTGATGGGATCCCTGGCCTTTGGCAGCATCATCTGGGGCAGCGTTGCGAAATATACCGGTATCACAGTTGCGCTGACGGCGGCAGCTGTCGGCATCATGATAGCGTTGCTGTTCAGTTACCGCTGGCGCATCGGCGGAGTTGAAAAAATCGACGTGACCCCATCCATGCACTGGGCGATGCCGGTAACGCATGCGGAAATAACACATGACCGCAGTCCGGTGATGGTCGTCGTCCATTACCGGATCATCCCGGACAACCGCGCTGTATTTCTGGCACTGGTGCATGAACTCGGTCGCAGTCGGCGCCGCGATGGCGCTTATGCCTGGGACGTACTCGAGGAC
>JACVQI010000167.1 GCA_015661095.1 Gammaproteobacteria bacterium | reverse complement strand
ATCAAACAGCGGGTAGTTGAGCTTGCCGAAGCTCTGGTTACTCCAGTCGCCGGGGCAATCATCATCCTTGCACGCGCTGCGGTCGTTGTAGACTCCGGCATTGTTGATCAGGACATCGATGGGTGTGTCCTTGAGTTTCACCGCCAGAGCGCGCACCTGATCCTGATTGGTGACATCCATCTGTTCGACGGTCACATTATTATATTTGACAGTCACTGCAAGCAGGGATTCGGGTATCTCCGCTCGCCGGTGGGTGGCGATGACTTTCCAGTTCAATGCCGCATATTGTTTGGTGAATTCAAGGCCGAGGCCGGAATTGGCCCCGGTTATGAACACAGTATCGGCTGAAGCACTGCCGGGTAGCGCGGCCAACAGCGCTGCAAGCAACGCGAAAACCACGTTTGACCGTTTCCATTGCATCATCAATTTCTTCATATGATACGTTCCCCCTGGTTACGCGGATACCGGAGCATATTACCACAGGGGTCCAGGTAAAGTGGACGGAGATCGGGCTTCGAGTGTCCATGGAAACGAAATATGGATTCCACCCGCTACTTTGTTTATCCTGCTAAGCCATATGAAGTCAGCAGCCTGCGAATCAATATTTATGAGTAACCGGCGTTTGTTTCGGGGAGTATTGATTGTCCTGGCGCTGGGTCTGTTGGCATATCAGGACATGGCCTACGCGCAGCGTGAATTCCGTGTATATGAAGGTTTCGAATACGATCCGGATCTGGAACTGCCCGTCGACTATCAGATCCCAGGTGAGTTTGTCGTAGGCCGGTTGATGTATCCTGCGGGGAGGGGCTTCGGTCGCTGGGGCGGTGGTGACTGGGAGCAGGGCGGGACCAGTTGGGCAGTGGATTATCCGCGCGGCGACCGCACCATGGCACGCCTGCTGCGCCGGTTCTCCACCATCAACGTGCGCTCGGTCGAACAACCGGTGAATCTCGACGATGGTGACGATGTCTATTACTGGCCCTTCCTGATGGCGGGACTGGCGGGCTTCTGGGATCTGACGGACGAGCAGGTGGCGAAGCTGCGGGATTATCTGTTACGTGGTGGTTTCCTGTTCTGTGACAGTTTTTTCGGCACGGACTCCTGGATCGGTTTCGAGCGTGGTCTGCGGCGCATTTTTCCGGACCTGCAGATAGTGGATCTGTCACCCGATCATCCTGTATTTCATTCCGTCTACGATCTATCCGAGCTGACCCAGGCCCAGATCCCGAACATGAATTCCCTGATGGGGGGAGGTGGCGGTTATCTCGGCGACGGCGCCATCCCGCACTGGCGCGGCATTTCGGACGATAACGGCCGGCTCATGGTCCTGATCGCTTTCAACAACGACGTCGCCGATTCCTGGCAATGGGCGGATGACCCGCGCTATCCGCATGAGAGCGTGAATCTGGGTCTGCGTTTCGCCGTGAACATTGCCGTATACACGCTGACACACTGACAGCTGAATTTAAATCCAGAGAGAAAAGATCAGGATATTTTGATGGTAACAACAGTCAGGAAGGAGAGACAGGATTGCAGGTTGGGCTGCATTTCATTCAGCCTGACCTGGTATGATGAAACCGACCCGGTGGGCAAATCGATATATGCTCTGAATCGAAACTGGTATAGAATCCCAGTCCCCGAATCATTGTCTTTTTATCCACTGGAGGTTTTCCATCTATGTCACAATTCATGTATCAGGCATCAATCCCGGTCTTGGTCCGCATGCTGGGTAATCTGAAAAAGATCCTGAAAAAGGCGGAAAAACATGCGGCCGCGAAGAAAATCGACCCATCAGTATTTTTAAATGCCCGTTTGGCCCCGGATATGTTCCCCCTGACGCGCCAGATCCAGATTGTTTCGGACTCCGCCAAGGGGTGCGCGGCACGGCTGGCCGGCGTGAATATCCCGGTGTATAAGGACACTGAAAAGACTTTCCCGCAGTTGTATCAGCGTATAGACAAGACCATCGCCTTCCTTAAAAAGACCGATAAGAAAGCCGTCGAAGGTTCCGAAAACCGCGAGATCGTATTGCAGTTTCCCAACATGACCGTGAAGTTCAAGGGTATGGATTACTTGACAGGATTTGTGTTGCCAAACTTCTATTTCCACGTTATGGCCGCCTATACCATCCTGCGGCATAACGGCGTGGATATCGGCAAGCGCGATTATCTGGGCCCGCGCTAAGGTTAATTCCACGGTTGCCGGCGGCCTCGCGGTCGCCGGTGCTGGTTAGTTCAATAACCCCGCCAATCTGGTCCGGTAGCGTTTCACCAGCTCACTGCTGTTACCCAGGATCGTGAAGACGTCCAGCAAGGCCTTACGGCCCGCATCGTCGCCAAACTTGCGATCGCGGCGCACGATATCCAGCAGTTGCTCCATGGCGGTCTCATATTCCCCGGCGATGACCTGATGGGCGCTCAACTGGTAGAGCGCTTGCAGATTGTTCTTATCCTGGTCCACCATCTGTTGTATAGCCACTGCGTCAGGAGCATCGTGCACGATGTCCAGGAACTTCATGCTGGCGCGGATGCCGACGATTTCATCACTCATTTGCACGTTCGCTGGTAATGAATTGAGTAGCTCCTCCGCCTGTTGATATTCATGGGTGGCCATTAACAGGCTGGCCAGATACGGATGGATGTTGTAGTTTTCGGGTTCTTTCGCCAGGGCCGTCTTGAGGATGCTGATGGCGGTCGCTTGATCGCCGGCCGCCAATGCCGCCTGGGCCTGTTGTAGCAAGACGTCCGATTCCCGTAACAGATGCCGCGCGAGAAATTCATCGATGGCGGTTTTGGGGATCAGCCCGCTGAATTGATCAACCATCTTGCCGCCTTTGAACAGGGCCACGGTCGGCAGGCTGCGGATGCCGAATTGCGTGGCCAGTTGCCGTTCCTGATCGGTATTGACCTTCACGAGTTTCAGTTTGCCGGCCTGTTCTTTTGCTATGATCTCGAGCAGCGGTGCCAGTTGCTTGCAGGGTTGGCACCAGTCGGCCCAGAAATCCACCAGCACCGGCAGTTGCGTGGAAGCTTCAAGCACTTCCCGCGCAAAAGTATTACCAGTGACTTCGGAGATTGCTTTAACGTTGGCCATGATTTTCTTTACTGATTCAGTATTGTGAATGCGATGGTATAGCTTCGTGTGGTTCGAGTGTTTTACAAGTATAGGGGCGTAGCGGTTGAATTTGAAGTGTAAGGGTTAATAGGTCAAACTTGGCAGCGTATGGCGGAAATAGACATCGAATACCTTAAGCGCTGGATCGGCAGGACCGAGACGTCACTCGACTGTGTCACGCCGGTACCGGTGGCGGCATTGCGGGCAACCCTGGATCTGGACGCCGGCAGGCCGCAACCGGGTGAATCGCTGCCGCCGCTATGGCACTGGCTGTATTTTCTGCCCATCCACAGGCAATCGATGTTAAGCGAGAACGGCCACCCGCGAATGGGTGAGTTCATGCCGCCGATCCCGCTGCCACGCCGGATGTATGCCGGTGGCCGGCTGCAGTTTCATCTGCCGCTGCGAGTCGGCGACGCTATCAGCCGAACCTCGACCATTGTGGCTGTCAGTTCCAGGCAGGGCCGGACCGGGCCGCTGGTTTTTCTGAAAATCAGTCATGCGATCAGCAACGGCCAGGGCCTGGCCGTCACGGAGGAACAGGATATCGTTTATCGTACGGAGCCCGGGCCTGACAGTCCTGCGCCTGCTTATCAATCCACGCCGGCACAACAGTCCTGGCAGCGGGAAGTGACCACCGATTCGATCCTGTTATTCCGGTTTTCCGCGCTGACGTTTAACGGCCATCGCATCCATTATGATTATCCCTATGTTACCGGCGTGGAAGGCTATCCCGGCCTGGTCGTGCATGGTCCGTTGCTGGCGGTGCTCCTGCTGGATCTGTTGCACCGGCATATGCCGCAGGCGCAGTTACTGGAATTCAGTTTCCGGGCCTTGAAACCCGTTTTCAACTCGACGCCATTTTATCTTTGCGGCGCGGTTGCTACACAGCAGGTCAAGCTATGGGTCAGGGATACAGATGGCCTGCTCTGTTTCGATGCGGCAGCAACCCTGAGGTAAGGAGTACAACAGATGCAAGATCAACCCGATGCTTATCAGGAAATCCGAGCTGCGGTGCATGCCTTAAGCTCCGAATATCCCGATGCTTATTTCCGAAAACTGGATGAACAGCGTGCCTATCCGGAAGCCATCGTTAAAGCCCTGACCGATGCCGGCTGGCTGGCGGCGATGATCCCGGTGGAATATGGCGGCTCCGGCCTGGGGGTGACAGAAGCCTCCGTGATCATGGAGGAAATCAACCGCGCCGGCGCCAATGCCGCGGCCTGTCACGGCCAGATGTATAACATGGGGACCTTGTTGCGGCACGGTTCGGAACAGCAGAAACAATATTATCTACCGAAGATAGCCGCTGGTGAGCTGCGGCTGCAGGCCATGGGTGTCACCGAGCCGAACACCGGCACCGACACCACGAAAATCAAGACGACCGCCGTGCGCAAGGGTGACCGCTATGTCATCAACGGTCAGAAAGTCTGGATTTCGCGTGTAAATCATTCCGAGTTGATGTTGCTGCTGGTCCGCACCACGCCCCTGGCGGAGGTACGCAAGAAATCCGACGGCCTGTCCGTGCTGCTGGTGGATATCCGGCAGGCGCGCGAGCAGGGGATGACCGTGCAGCCGATTGCGAACATGATCAATCAGGACAGCAATGAACTGTTTTTTGATAACCTGGAAATTCCGGTAGACAACCTGATCGGCGTGGAGGGCCAGGGTTTTAAATACATCCTCGATGGGTTGAATGCAGAACGCATTCTGATCGCCGCCCTGGTGGTTCATCCGACGCGCCACTGATTACGCCAATACGCGCGTGGTCTTTGACCGGCCGATCGGGCAGAACCAGGGAGTCGCGTTTCCCATCGCCGAAGCTTACATCGAAATGGCGGCGGCCAACCTGATGCGCTGGCGCGCCTGTGCCTTGTTCGATGGCAAACAGCCCTGCGGCGCCGAAGCCAATATGGCCAAGCATCTGGCGGCCAAGGTTTCGTGGGAGGCGGCAAACGTCTGCCTGCAGACGCACGGCGGCTTTGGCTTCGCCTGTGATTACGATATTGAGCGGAAATTCCGTGAAACGCGGTTGTATCAGGTGGCACCCATCTCGACGAATATGGTGTTCAGTTATATCGCCGAGCACGTGCTGGGCCTGCCGCGGTCGTTTTGAGTGTAGAGAACTTAATAAATGTTTCTGATACAACTACTCACCGTCATACCGGCGAATGCCGGTATCCAGTTAAATAA
>JACVQI010000166.1 GCA_015661095.1 Gammaproteobacteria bacterium | reverse complement strand
GCAGCCTATTGTTTTGCTGCTTCGGTCGCGATCATGGGATAGTCCAGTTCCTCCCAGCGCAACGAACCACCCCGCAGTACTTTTAGTTTGTCTTTATCGTAACCTAGTTGCCACAATTCCAGCGCCATACTGGCGCTCTCATTTTCGTCAGTTCAGGGACAATAAAGGGCTATCAGCTTGTCCGCCGGCAGCGCGACCAGGGTCATTTCCCGGTCCGTGGGATCGCCGTTCGGATCATAGTAGATGTTGATAGCGCCTGGCACGTGGCCATAGTCATAGCTGACGCCGTCTCGGGTATCGACAATGACGATATCGGCCTTTTCATCGATTAATTTTTTCAATTCCTCGGCCGTGATGCGGGGGACTTCAGGGTGGGCGAGAACTATACCATCTTCCGTGACAACTTTTTCTTCCGCCATGGCGGCATGCGACAGGGTAAGGGCCATGGCAAGAGTCAATAATACGCGGATCAACATGATTATTCTTCCGGTTGTAAGTATTCGTTTATTCTAACAGGTTTAGTCCTGTATAAAAGATAAGGGGCAATCATTTGCCCCTTGGTTTTATCAAATGTTACGGCTGTTTAACGCCAGTCATCCACCAGCACACCCTTGTTGAGGCGGAAGTCGGTGACGAACCAGGTGGTCTGGATGGCGCCGCCCACGACCACGACGTTAATCGCCTGCGGATTGTTAAATGGCTTGATCAGGGAGTCGGGCGATTCTTTGCGTAACTTGCTCCAGCCCGCGTACGGCTCCAGCCCCTGCAGGGCCATGGCATTATTCGAGGTCATGATGACGCCGTTGCCCCAGTAGGAAGCCACGGTCTTCTCGACGTTCCCCGACAGCCACTTGCTGAAGTCCTGTTTGGTCTGGTAACCGTTTACATCTTTCAACAGTCCAGCCACGGTCGGATCGACAAAGATGGTGGCGCCTGATCCCAGGGCGGAGAGTGAGCGCATATAGTCGCGAATTAACATCGGTGCCGGATAGGCGGGTTGCACCTCGCCCAGGCTGGAAATATAGGTCCAGCCAGTGCCGATGGTGACGACGCTGTCCGTCGGTTTGAAGCCCATCTGCACGTGCAGGGGCTCCCAGTCTTTCGGCAGCATTTCCTCGTTTTCGGCGATGGTCATGCTGTTATATTGCATATTGTTGCCGAGGGATTCCCAGGCATTGACGTTATTCTTGTAATCGCCCGCGGTCCTGGAGATGAGCATGAAGAAGCGGCCGACGACGGAGTTGGCGTCATTATAGGGGCCCATGGCATTGGTGCCGGAATTCATGCCGATTTCCTTGCGGACCGGGCCATTGACGATGATGGTGTTGGCCATGGACGAGGTCGAGTTGCCGAACGGCGCCCGGGTGGCGACGGCCAGTAGCAATGGCATGTATTCCGGTTTGGCGCCCGCCATCACGGCGGCTATGGCGACTTTCTCCACCGTCACTTCCCGGTTACCCGGCATGAAGCGGATGGTACTGATCACTTCATCCGGCTTGTGGCTGGTGCCGGCGAGCATCTTTTTGACACGCTCCTCGGTCGGCAGAACGATGGGATTGAAGTCCGTCCATTCCTTGTCCTTGAACAACTGCTGCAGTTTCTCCTCCGTGTCCGGTTGCAGGAAGCGCGGTTCTACCTCAGGCTTGGCCGTGACCGCCGTGTCCGTCATTTTTTCCTTATCAGTCAGTGGAACGGTCAGGGCTTCGATGACAGCGGTCATCAAGGGTTTACCCGTTAGCTGGTCCGTGCCGTTGACATAGGCTTTGTGCACTGAGCGCGGTTGCCCGGCAATCGGGAAGGGAAAGGCTACATAACGGATGGGCATGCCATTGTTGTAGGTGCGGTCATAACCTAGGGCATAGGAGACTATATTGATGCCCGAGGTGGCGACAGCAGGGATACCCAGTTCCTCGATGTCACGGGCATGTCGGCTCACGGCCGACACACAGCCGTTTCACTGGCCCGTGCCGATGATGGCGGCGTCGCCCTTCTCACTGATTTCTTTCCACAGGGCCGGGTCATCGCCGAACATGTTGTCCTTGGTGCGGCGCACGATGACCTTGACACTGGGCATGTTCGCGGTGAACCAGGCCTGCATTTCTTCGAGCAACTGGTAGGCACCTTCCGGACCGCCCCACTGGTTGTCGACCATGTAGATGGTCTTGCCTTCCAGGGTATCGAGCCGGGGACTCAGGGGCGCGCGTGGCGCAATCTTTCCGGCGATGGCCGGGTTCATGACGGTGATTTTTTCATCAGCGCCGTAACTGGTACTCGCGTAAGCGGCGAATAACAGGGTTACGATGGCTGATACGGAACTTGATAAGAATCTGCTTTTCATTTTCCCCTCCAGATTTGATGATTGTTATGACACAGGGTAACTGGCGTCCTTGCTGTATTATTTAAGGTATTAATAGCGCATTTTGTGTTATGGAACAAGGCGAATCTGGAACAGTAGGCGACAAAAATAAGGATTTTCAGCATTAAAATCACGTTAAATACGGCCATTGATCTAACGGCCCGAGCCAGGCGTCCAGCCATTACCGAGACCATAGGGAAAGGTTACGAAAGGAAATGCCTCGACATGCATGATTTTGCCGTTGCGGATGGCGAAGCTTTCCATGGTAACCATATTCAGCAACATGGCCATGCGATTCGGGCCGGGGCTGGCCGACAATCCGACGGTTTCGACCGGACGTCTGGTGCCATCATGTATAAACAGCGGGAAGGCGGCGACCACGCCTTTCTGCTCATCGACTATCAGTATGCGCCTCGGCCAGATTTTCTTGATGCCGCTGAAAATTCTGGTGCTGACCTGTTCCTCACAGGTCATTACGCTCAGCTTGCCAAACATCGAATCTGGCGGTGGTATGGCCGGTGATGGCGCGGCCCGTCCCGGCTTGTCATTATTAACGGTGCGGTAACCATTTTCATGCCGTACGCAATCCTCATGGAAAGGCGCAATTTTTCCATCGTCTCCCGTCAGCGCGGCGAAATAGGCATTGGCGGCGGCGACCATTATCTCGCGTGGCGAGCGTTCGGCCGCCGGGACATCACTGGTGAGTAGACTGACCGGCGTTTGTAGTAACTCCATTGCTTCAGGCGCGACATCGCGGCCCACCATATGTTCTATTTCCAGGATCTGGCCACGTTCGATCTTTAAACGGATGGAGACCAGCGCGGGCCGATCTTCGATATTGAAGACAGTGCCGATCGCTGTCTGACCGTTCAGGGGATCGGCGATGTGAAATTTAAAACCGGTCGCTTTAATCGCGCCACGCCATAAATATCCCTCACCTATTTCGAGTTGGGCGGTGTTCTCCGTGAACCGTGTATCCAGCGACAACGGCAGTTTGGATCGATCTTTAGTCAGTATGGCATCGGTATAACGGTCCATGTGAGCGACCAGGCAGGCGCGATCGCAGGGTTGATAGACCGAGGCATCCCACTCGCGCTCCTGTGCCTGTAGATTGTACGTGATGCAACTGAGTAGCAAACCGGCCAGATAGATGTAGTACATATGCTTGTCCTCTTTGTGTTTCGTCGAAATTGTCGGCAGCTTCAAGGCAACACGGAGGTGCGGAGCATACGGAGTCTGAATCTGATTTTTCATAAATCTCCGTGTCCTCCGTGTCTCCGTGTTTCAACATCAATCCATTGTTACGTCCTGTATCTTATCGGACATGCCGTCCTCCCAGCTGCTCCAGCCGGACAGCATGCCGTAGGGAGATCGCGAAAGAATCGCCTCGATCTGCCGTATCTGACCATTTTCTACCTTGAACAACTCCGCGATCTGCCAGGTCCAGGGTTGCACCGGTCCCGCGGTAACCTGACGCCCGGCAGGAGTCACGAATTTGCGGGTTTCACCTCCGGAGTGGTCGAAGAACACGAAGGAAAACACCAGCCCCCGCTCCTGGTCTACCGCGACGAAGCGGCGATCGCGAATGCGATTGACGAAATGGATCAGTCCAGACTGGAATTGTTCCTTGCAGCCCCACTGACCGGAATACACGCTGGCAGTTGCCGGATCCGGCCGTGTCTGGCCTGCGGGAGTCGGTGCATTAGTTGACTGCATACCGTTTTCAATCCGGTTGCAATCATCAGTAAAGGGATAATCGCCCTTGCCGTCGTTCATTTGCATGCCGGTGAAGTATTTGTTCGCGGTTTCGATCAGATCCTTGCGTGACATACGTTCCGCTTCCGGGGTCGCCTCCAGAAATGTGTGATGCGGTTTACCCAGGGCTTCGACCCGTTTTGCCGCCTCGACATCACGGACGAGGAACTGTTCTATTTCGGTGATCTCCTGATTGCGGATTTTAAGCCGCAGGGAAATGAGCGCCGGAGTCTGGTCATTGGGGTCGCGATGATCCTCCTGGATGGTGCCGATGAAAGCCACCTGTCCCGCTTCCACGTCCGTGACGAATAGCCGGTAGCCGCTTTTGCCTTTCATAGTATGCCAGAGTCCGTCACCGATGGTGAGTCGCTGGGCATCTTCGGTAAAGCGCACATTCCGCGCCAGTGGCAATCGAGTCGGCGCGTTGTCGATGACCGCATCCAGGTATTTATCGACGAACCCTTCGAGACAGGCGCGATCACAGGCCGGTGCAGCGCTGAGGGTAGAAAGATAGTTCAGTAATAATAAGGAAATGAGACTCTTGTTCAGGAACGTCATGATCTGTTTCCCCCTGTAACTATATATCTGTTTTAGATTACGGAGCGTCAGGCACGATACCAGCCGCATAGCTTGTTTGTTATTCGAATTTGAATCTAATTTAGCAGAATGTGGTTTAAAAGACATTAACCGCAGTTAAAGGGAAAATCTGTATTTAATATGTAAATTATTAAGTTAGCTGACCCCATTGTTTA
>JACVQI010000165.1 GCA_015661095.1 Gammaproteobacteria bacterium | reverse complement strand
AACTGAAAATTGAGGTTGCTGGGGATTCCGTTCCGATATTTTCTCCAATATAGGTAATTGATTAATGCTTAATAAGCGATTTTTTACATATTTACTATTTTGTCTGGCGTTTCCGTTTACCACGGGCGCTGTGGAACCGGAGATTGCCAAGAATATAGACAAGGGCATGCGGGCAATCTTTCCCGAGTTTGAAGCTACCAGTATCACGGAGTCGAAAATAAAAGGCTTATATGAGGTTATGCAGGGTGCGGAGATCTTTTATGTCACAGGAGATGGCCATTATATCCTGGAAGGCAACTTGTTTGACCTGAAAAACAAACAGAATCTGACTGAGGCCCAGCGCTCAATAGCCCGTACCAGTATGTTGAAAGATCTGGCGACCGATGAATATATAGAATTTACGCCAGACCAGACCAAGCATACTATCTATGTTTTTACCGATACCGATTGCGCTTATTGTCGGCGCTTTCACAGTCAGATTTCGGAAGTTAATAAACTCGGAATCGCAGTCAGATATCTGGCCTTTCCGAGAGCAGGCGAGGATTCGTCAACCTTCACGGATATGGAGTCAGTCTGGTGTTCGAAAAACCGGAATCAGGCCTTAACCGGCGCCAAGCTGGGTAGAAAACCAGTATTGATGAAATGCAGTAACCCCGTCTCCCGGCAGTTTCATCTGGGGCAACAGATCGGCGTGCGCGGAACACCAGCGTTATTTACGGAAAATGGCAAATATATCGGGGGTTATCTGACCCCTGAAGAGTTGGTACAGGCGATAACGGACGCTTATTGATTTGACCAGGGACCGCCGCTGAAGTTGGCGCCGGAAAGTGATTCGATAATCGCCGTGGTCTGACGACCATTGTCTTCAACATTTTCCACTTTGATGGGTAAATATCCCAGTTCCCGGGCGCACCAGATGGTGGTTTTTTGATCCGTGTTCGATTTGTGCCGGACCAGTTTCAAAGCGTCGAAGTCGCCAATTGGTGTGTGTACAGGTTCTTTCCCGATCAGTTCAAAATCGTAAGTCTTGATCTTGCCCCCATCGGCTATGACATAAGTTATTTTGTCCATACCTTTGTCCAGGTCATACATAATGGCAAGTTGATAAAGTAATTTATCCATAATATAGGCCTGAATCGGCATCTGCCAGGATGAACCATTGATGGAATTGGTGATTTTTCTCTCGGACCAGTCAAAATTAATCTCGACGTTGCGGTTTTTCTTGCCGCCGGTGTGCAGATAGCTGTACAGCAGGGGTTGTAACTGCCCCTCGGTAAATCGCCAGGTGCTTTTTTCGATGATCTGATCCTTTCTCAGCAATGCCAGCAGCCCATCGGTATTGGTCTCGGAGTAATACACATAAACCCCGTTCTCGATGATGGAGAAATTGCGTTTCATCGTGGCTATCCGGGAACCCATGCTGTGCAGGGAATAGCTCGCGCTGAATGGCTGGGGCAGTTTTCCGGGGTCTGCCACCACGTTAGCGCATCCCAGCAACACTAGCCACAAGATGGCGTTCAATGATTTGCACATATTAATTACAGCATCAGACCTTGTGATAAGATTCGGCCTTAATTATTCCTGATTACGTCCCGGATGCAAACACAAACGTGAATGATTTTATTAATATTTCACGAATAAATCACGATTAGCGTGCGCCTACTCTATTCCTTTATTCTGTATTTGCTAATTCCCGTTGTGTTATTAAGGTTGTCCTGGGCAGGGCTGAAAAACCGCGGTTACTGGACCCGCTGGTATGAGCGCTTTGGTTTTATCGAATTACCTGACAATTCGCACCCTCATGTCTGGATTCATGCCGTTTCTGTTGGCGAGGTACAGGCTGCCATACCGCTGATAATGCGCCTGAAACAAGACTTTCCGCAGTTCGATGTACTGGTGACTACCGTCACCCCAACCGGCTCAATCATGGTCCGGCAGCGGTTTGGCACCAGTGTTATTCATACCTTTCTTCCTTATGACCTGCCGGATGCCGTCAATCGATTCCTCGACCGTGCTAAACCGCGATTACTGATAGTCATGGAAACGGAAATCTGGCCCAATCTCTATTATCTATGCGCGGCGCGCGGTATACACATTTTGCTGGCGAATGCCCGTTTATCGGAAAAATCCTATCGGGGTTATAAAAAATTCCACTCATTCATCCGCCAGGTGTTGCACAAGATTTCTATTATTGCCGCACAAAGTGAAACCGATGCGGCGCGCCTGTCAGCATTGGGCATGGATAGACACAAAATCGTGGTTACCGGTAATTTGAAGTTCGATGTTGATATCCCGGACAGTGTCATCAGTCAGGGATATTCCATCAGGCAGTTTATCGGACCAGATAGACCGGTTTGGATTGCAGCCAGCACTCATGCGGGTGAGGAACAGCTGATACTCGCTGCGCAACGCACGATTATCAAGCGCTTTCCAACCTGCCTGCTGATCCTGGCACCTCGCCATCCGGAACGCTGTACCGGTGTGGCCGGATTGTGTCGCGAAGCTGGTTATAAAATAATCCGCAAGAGCCAGTTAAATCCAAATCAGGTGGAACAGATCGCAAGCGATGTGCAGATATTCCTACTGGACACCATCGGTGAACTGCCGGCTTATTATGCAGCAGCAAACGTCGCTCTGGTCGGCGGCAGCTTATTGCCGGGCATGGGGGGACATAACGTCCTCGAACCGGCCGGTCTGGGCGTGCCGGTGCTGACCGGGAGTCACGCCAGTGCATTTATGGAGATCAATCAGCAGATGTATGAACACCAGGCTGCCTTGCAGATTTCAGATCCGGAACAACTTGCCGAAAAAGTCATCTTGCTGCTGGGGGACACTGCTGTGCGACAACGGATGGGAGAGGCGGGCAAGTCCCTGGTAAAACTGAATCAGGGCAGTGTCGGGCGCGTCATGGACTTGGTGTCTGAAATTTTAAGTACAGAAAATAATCAACACTAGTCACGATTGTTTGTAGCGGAAGCGTTAAGTGCCAGCGAGATACTCGCTATGATTAATGTGACGCAACTTGCAAAGTCATTTGAATTACTTACCTGATAAATCGTTTTCGCCACCTGGCTTCTGATGGATGACGGTTGACTGATTCATTACCGCAAATCCGGCAGCTCCAGGTAGGAGACCTGTGGAGTTTATACAGAGTCGTAAATAGGCTTGAATTGTATACAAATCTGCGTCGCCGGAATTTTTCACAAATTTAGCCATATAACTAACTACATGTTTTATAAATAAATAACTTAATTTGAGCGCTTGATTATATTCACTAATTGGCATTTTATTGAGATATATCAAATAAAGATGTATGCAATTTAATAGTATTCCGCTCAATAATTTAGAATATTCCTGATGCTCAACCAACAGACCAGAGTCACTGTCCAGTTGCGGGAGATGATCCTGAACGGGGAGTTCACCCCCGGTGAACGGATCACCGAGACCAGTCTGGCCAGGTCATTAGATGCATCGCGGACGCCAGTCCGGTATGCCTTAAGCGTTCTCGAACAGGAAGGACTGGTGACCGGGATTCCGAACCGGGGCTACCGCGTGGAACGTTTCAGCATGCAGGACATCAGCAATGCCATCGACCTGCGCGGTACACTTGAGGGTATGGCGGCACGCATCGTCGCTGAACACGGTCTGGCAGAAAACGTCGCCGGGGAATTGCAGGAATGTCTGGACGCCGGCGATCGGATCCTGGCCAGGGAGGCCATTGATGAAACCGCCATTGTTGACTACACCAATATGAATGCCCGCTTTCATGAAATTCTGATCAAAACCGCCAATAACCGGCCATTGACGAATGCGCTCAATCTTAACGACAAGGTGCCTTTTGCCGGAGCCAGCGCCATGGCGGTGAGTGTGCATAATCCCGGGATCATCAATAAGATCCTGCAGCAGGGACATGCCCAGCATCATGTGATCGTTGAGGCCATCGCCAACGGGGAGGGGATGCGGGTCGAAGCCCTGATGCGCGAGCATGCCCGGATCACGAAAAAATCCCTGGATTTACTGGATGTGGAAAACGGCGGCAGGATGCCTGGGTTGGCGCTGGTATCGCCGCGCGCGGACCGTATCCATACCGGTGTTTAAATTATTTATTAATCAGGCGTCTGTACTGTGCGCCAATTGCAGAGAGGAGTAGAACCGTGACTGACCAAAAATCCAAACTAATCCAGTTAATTTCCAATATGGAGGAAGAACCGGCGGTGGCCCTTGCCAGGCAGATGCTTGACAGTGGTTATAATGCCTTGACCTTGCTGGCCCATTGCCGCGAGGCCATGGAGATCGTCGGCAAACGTTACGAAAAGGGCGAATATTTTCTGCCGGAGTTGATGCTGGCCGGCGAAATGCTGACCGCTATCGGTGTTATGGCCAAACCCCTGATTAACACCGGTGAAGGCCCGGGGCAGGGCAAGACTGCCGGTACGGTGCTGATGGGCACCGTCCACGGCGACCTGCATGATATCGGCAAAAATATCGTCACTTTCATGCTCGATATTAACGGTTTTAATGTCGTGGATATCGGCATTGACGTTCCGGTAGATACATTTATCGACAATATCAAGGAACATAACCCGCAAGTCATAGCCTTGAGCGGTTTTCTAACGCTGGCCTTCGATTCCATGAAAGAGACAGTGGAAGCCATTGAAGCGGCGGGCTTGCGGCAGGGCCGGAAGATCATGATCGGCGGCGGCCAGGTCGATGAATCGATCCGGCAGCATACCGGCGCGGACGCCTTCGGACTGAATGCCATGGATGCGGTTAAACTCTGCAAGGGATGGTTGCCGGCATGACGATTGAACCGAAAAGAATCGACGCGGCCTCGGGTAAATCCCCGGCCACACTGTACGCCGAGCGTGAGCAACGTCTGCACGA
>JACVQI010000164.1 GCA_015661095.1 Gammaproteobacteria bacterium | reverse complement strand
GGTACACTGCCGGCGTATATCGGACTGCTGGGCATGCGCAATGGATTTCTCCCCTCGTTAAATCCCCTTACCCTCATACGTTTCACGGTGCGGGTCGGGGCGGTTTACTGGGCGATGTGGGGAATGCTGGCAGCCGGTATTGCCTTAATCGTATTCCTGTACCGCTCCGGACCGGGCTTGTTCATCGCACTGTTTGCCACCTTGTACTGCCTGGTCCTGGTGTTCCACTGGATCGGCAAGATCATCTATGCAAAGCGTCAGGAACTCGATTATCGTCCAGATAACAGTCCGGAGAGGGAAGCGGGAAAAGCGGCGGAAGCACTCTTGCAAGAGCGCAAACTTCGGTTGGAGCGGATCTTCAAGGAACGGCGGCGGGAAAATATCCTGGCGGTGCTGCTGGGACACATCGAGGCTGAGCAAGACAAGCTCGCCGCCCACGCCTGGTACCATGCGCAAATGATGCAATGGGACCATAAGCGGCTCGCGGTCAGGCATGGCCAATTTTATGCCCGCGCCTTGCGGGAGGCCGGCAAGCATATTATTGCTGACCTGATCCAGCAGGAATGTCAGGCTGTTGATCCGTATGTGGCCATTGAATGATACAATATAGCCGTTCGGCTATTTATACCCATAAAACCACACCTACCGGAAATACATCCATGAGCCCCGGCAAACAATTCCGTACTGCCGTGCAAAGACACCGGCCACTGCAGGTCGTGGGCACTATCACGGCCATGGCGGCGAAACTGGCACAACAGGCCGGCCACAAAGCCATCTATCTTTCCGGCGGCGGCCTTGCCGCGAACTCGCTGGGCTTGCCGGATCTCGGTATCAGCACGCTGGACGATGTTCTGATTGATGTCCGGCGCCTCACGGACGCCTGTGATCTGCCGCTGCTGGTCGACGTGGATACCGGATTCGGTGGGGCATTTAATATTGCCCGCACCACGCGCAGCCTGATTAAGTATGGCGCCGCCGCCATGCACATCGAGGATCAAATCAGCGCCAAACGCTGCGGCCATCGCCCGAACAAGGCCTGCGTGGACACCGCGGAAATGGTTGATCGCATCAAGGCGGCGGTGGATGCCAGGACCGATGCCGGCTTCGTCATCATGGCCCGCACCGATGCCCTGGCCGCTGAAGGCATGCAGGCCGTCATCGAACGGGCCCAGGCCTATATCGAAGCGGGCGCTGACATGCTGTTCCCGGAAGCCATGACGACCCTGGAACAATACCGGGAGTTCCGCCAGTCAGTCAGTGTACCGATCCTGGCCAACATCACCGAATTTGGCCGCACACCGCTGTTCACAACTCCGGAACTGGGCGCGGCCGGCGTCGATATCGTGCTGTATTGCTGCGGCGCCTACCGGGCCATGAACAAGGCGGCGACTGACTTTTACCGGGCACTGCTCACTGACGGACACCAGCGCAATGTTATCGAACACATGCAGACCAGAGAGGAATTGTATGCGGTGCTGGGATATCACGAATATGAACAGAAACTTGATCAGTTATTTAAGCAGGAGGATCCCTGATGTCGTCAGCACCATCAGCATTCAAGCCGAAAAAATCAGTCGCCTTATCCGGCGTGCCGGCCGGCAATACCGCGCTCTGTACCGTCGGCCGCTCCGGCAATGACCTGGCCTATCGAGGCTACGATATTCTGGACCTCGCAGAGGTTTGTGAATTCGAGGAAATCGCTCATCTACTGATCCATGAAAAACTGCCCACCGCTTCCGAACTGGCGGACTATAAGAAACGACTGCAGGGATTGCGCGATCTGCCGCCAGCGGTCAGACAGGTCCTGGAGCTAATTCCCAAGTCAGCCCACCCCATGGATGTCCTGCGTAGCGGCTGCTCGGTATTGGGAACTGTAATTCCCGAACCGCTGTCCCACAGCCCCGCTGAAGCCAGAGCGATCGCTGACCGCCTGTTGGCAGCCTTCGGTTCCATGCTGGTGTACTGGTATCACTACAGCCACAATCATAAACGTATCGACGTCAATACCGCTGACGATTCCATCGGCGGACATTTCCTGCATATGCTGCATGGCCGCGCACCGGATCCCTTGTGGGTCAAGGCCATGCATATTTCCCTGATCCTCTACGCCGAACATGAATTCAACGCCTCGACCTTCACTGCCAGGGTGATCGCCGGCACCGGTTCGGATATCTATTCCTGCATCACCGGTGCTATCGGCGCGCTGCGTGGGCCGAAGCACGGCGGCGCGAATGAAGTCGCCCTGAAAATACAGTTACGGTATGGTTCACCGGATGAGGCCGAAGCGGATATCAAAGCACGGCTGGCCCGCAAGGAGATCGTCATTGGCTTCGGCCATCCCGTGTATACCATCTCCGATCCGCGCAATGAGGTGATCAAGCGGCTGGCACGGCGGCTGGCGGAGACCCGCAACGATATGGGGCTTTACAACATCGCCGAACGCCTGGAACAAATCATGTGGGATGAGAAGAAGATGTTCCCGAATCTGGATTGGTTCTCGGCCGTCGCCTATCACATGATGAATATACCGGTTTCCATGTTTACGCCGATATTCGTCATGGCACGTATCACCGGCTGGTCAGCCCACGTTCTGGAACAGCGGCAGGACGGCAAGATCATCCGTCCCAGCGCCAATTACACCGGTCCGGAAGATCGCGATTTCGTTCCGATTGAAAAACGAAAATGAAAAAGGCGTAATTCGTGATTGGTGATTCGTAATTGGTTAGACGAATGACGAATCACGAGTTACGAATTACGATTAATTCTGTGTCTCTGTGTTTAATAGCTTTTATTTAAGCTGCAATCGAAATGAGCGGAATAGGAATTCGTGATGCGAACCGGCCGGCACCTGACCGGTTGCTGGTCGAACTGGCCGATTATGTCCTGAATTTTCGGGCGGAATCGGCGGAGGCCAGACGCACGGCCTACTATTGCCTGCTGGATACCCTGGGCTGTGGCATGCTGGCCTTGAATTATCCGGCCTGTACCAAACTGCTGGGGCCGGTCGTACCGGGCGCGGTGCTGCCGGGCGGGTCCCGCGTACCCGGCACTGGTTATGAGCTGGATCCGGTCACGGCTGCGTTCAATATCGGGACCATGATCCGGTGGCTGGATTTCAACGATACCTGGCTGGCGGCGGAATGGGGCCACCCCTCTGATAATCTGGGCGCTATCTTAGCCGTGGCTGATTATCGCAGCCGGCAACGCCGGCGTGAGAACAAATCCCCATTGACCATCGAAGAAGTGCTCACGGCCATGATCCAGGCCCATGAGATCCAGGGGGTACTGGCCCTGGAAAACAGTTTCAATCGCGTCGGACTGGATCACGTGCTGCTGGTACGTATCGCCAGCACCACCGTTACCACCCGGTTGCTGGGCGGCAACCATGAACAAATCATCAATGCCATATCCAATGCCTGGTTGGACGGCGGCGCCTTACGCACCTACCGCCATGCCCCGAATACCGGCTCGCGCAAAAGCTGGGCGGCCGGTGATGCCACCAGCCGGGCCGTACGGCATGCGTTGATCGCACTGACCGGTGAAATGGGATATCCATCCGCCTTGAGCGCGAGGAACTGGGGCTTTCAGGACGTGCTCTTCAAGGGCAATCCGGTTAAAGCGCCCCGGCCTTTCGGGTCATATGTCATGGAAAACATTCTGTTCAAGATTTCCTTCCCCGCGGAGTTTCATGCGCAAACTGCCGTGGAAGCAGCACTCAAGTTACATCCTATTGTCAAGGACCGGCTGGACGATATCGCCGGCATCAACATCGAAACCCAGGAAGCCGGGGTCCGCATTATTGACAAAACCGGTCCACTTAATAATCCTGCGGACCGCGATCATTGCCTGCAATACATGGTTGCGATTCCATTGATCTTCGGGCGCTTGACCGCGGATGACTACGAGGACGTTATCGCCGCAGACCCACGGGTTGATCGACTCCGGGATAAGATGACGGTCTCGGAACATAAACAATTCAGCAGCGACTACCTGGATCCGGACAAGCGCGCAATCGGCAACGCCATAACGATCAACTTCATGGACGGCACCAGTACCGAGCGCATCGAGGTCAGCTACCCTATCGGCCATCGCCGCCGCCGGCTGGAAGGCATCCCGGTATTGATGGAAAAATTCAAAACCAATCTGGCCAGCCACTTCCCGGCTGAACAGACGGAACGCATCCTCGCGATGTGCAGCAATCAATCCAAACTGGAGGCTGCCCCGGTCGATGATTTCATGCAGGCATGGACCAGTCAGGGTTTGCCGGATTGAGTTGTATGCGGTCAATTAACAAAAGTTCAATTATAATTATTCCCAAAAAGAGAGATTTATGCCTGATTTAAAACTAATAGCCGAACGGGAACAGAACCCGAACAAGGTCACTGAACTGATTAAACAATCTCAGTTCTTTACCGATCTGGACCAGGATGAAATGGAGATGCTGTCCTACTGGATGAAGGCCTTTCTTGCCCCGGCCGGAACTCTCATTTTAAAAGAGGGTCTGGAAGGCAATGCCTGCCTGTGTATCATAGTCGAGGGGTCGGTTAATATTTTTAAACTATCCTCCCCCAACGACGATCACATCAAGGTCGCTGAAATAGCAGCTGGTGCCAGCATTGGTGAGATGTCTGTCATTGATGGCCTGCCCCTGTCCGCGTCCGCGATTTCACTGACTGACGCTACAATCCTGATCATGACACGCGATGATTTCCAGAATTTATTAAAGAGGAACTGCAATCTGGGCATTAAAATTCTATATCGCGTGGCCCGTATCATCAGTGAACGGTTGCGAACCACCACTGGCAGGCTGGCCGATCTGCTGGCGATTAAAAACAAATAAACAATACCTCCCTGCGTAAGTGGCACACAATGCCAAGCCGGAATTT
>JACVQI010000163.1 GCA_015661095.1 Gammaproteobacteria bacterium | reverse complement strand
GCTGCGAGGTTGGCGTCCCGAGTGGCGTCAATATCGTTAACCGCCGCTTCGTGGTGGATGAGGTGATTGGATCGGTTGTGGTTTACTGCAACTTTGGACCTGGCGGTCCGGACGGTGGCAGCGGCGCGGCCGATACCCATCTGTTCCGCGTGGAAAATGGCAAGTTACGCTACGTGCATACGCTTACGCATCTGTTGCAGTCAGCCTTCCGGGGTAGTGGGGGCGGTGGAAATCAGTAAGCTCCGGAAGCGAAATGATTAAAGGGGCAGGTTGCAATACCACGCCGGCTAACAAGAGAATGACTAACTTAACTATTTATTCATGCAAGAACTGACCTTCATCCACCGGCATGATCACCGCACTGGTACAGTTTAAACTGCCACAGCCAATCTCCACCAGCGAGGCGCGTGGGCTATTCATGGATTCGGCGCCGAATTTCCGGACTGTCCCGGGCCTGCTGCGTAAATATTTCCTGCTTTCCGAGGACGGCGCGACCGCCGGCGGAGTGTATTTATGGGAATCGCGTGAACAGGCCGAACAGATGTATACCCGGGACTGGCTCAATCACCTGCAATCCCGTTTCGGTTCTGTACCGACCGTCACCTGGTTCGACAGTCCCGTGGTGGTCGACAACGTTTCCGCTGAAATAATCAGCGCATAGCTGCGTTAATAATATAGTGCACAACTATTGACTGGTTGCGTTTGTCCCACCACCCATATAAGCATCCCCACCTGGTGCGGTACCTGAGGTTGCGGCAGATCGCTCATTTGCATCACGTGTGTAATCTTCCGCACTTCTTTTCTCCGCATAATCGATGGCATCCCATTCCGCCTGGGTTTTACATATGCGTGATTTGAAATGTGTACCTGTTCTTTCTAGATCATTGCGACAGACCCGTTTTTGTTTATTGCTTGCAACTTTATCGCTAGATTGATTTGCAGCATCAGCGGCTGATGATTGCCTGATGAGTTGCGTGTTACAGACGACAGTCAACAGGGTTATACCCAGTGCGCAAACCAGCATAGGCCGAAACGAAGCCAGGGACCTGTTAATTTTTTCGTTATATACGAGATTAAAGAGGTAGTGTTAAGGATTTTATGGCGGGAATCCAGAGCAAACGAACATCTTCTCCCGCCATCCTGTCTATATGCCATATTTATATATTAAATTTAATTATCCATGTTAAGACATTGGCTTACAGATAAACCTTACTATTTATCAAGGTAATTATCCAGAATGCCTGAAAACTTTCAAATTATTTCCATATTCTCCGTTTTCCGGTTGTGAAGAACTAAAATTCGCTGCTGTCACGATAACTTTTACCCACGGTCATCCCTATGGCTGTTCCAATCAGCGCACCTGCGACAAAGTCAGAGAACCAGTGAATGCTCAGGGACACCCCAAGACCGATATAAAACGCATACAACAGCGCGCCAAACAATACGCCTTTGTTTCCCCGATACAGGAAAATAATGGTAAATGCCATCGCAAATGCAATGGTTGTGTGTGAAGACGGCCAGCCCCAGAATATGCCATGCTGAAGAAAGCCAAACTGAAAGTTGTGACTGATATCAGTGGTCATATTCATAAAATCAGGTTGAATTCTTCCGGTGAATGCCTTGTAAATGGATGAGATCAAAGAGCCAAGAATAACGGCCTGGGCAACCGCAAACGCCGTACATAAAATCCTTTTTTGCTTGCCGAATTTTCCAGCAAGGTACATTGTTATTGGGAGAATCAGCGGAAAAAACATACCGATAATCATGGCGGGGAAAAGAATGATATATACGACCGGAAGTTTATGTGCCGTAAAATACCACCAGTCAAATCCCGACAGTACCAAAACGGCTGTAAGGCCGATAGCAATGCCATGGAATATCAAATAGCGTCCGGAAAATGCAGCGGCAAAGTTTGCAACAAACGTTTTGAGTAACCTGCTCATGCCGAACAGTATACTAAAGTTGGTGTTTGGCGACGAGACGGGGACACTGATCAGAATTAAGTATGAGACTTGTCCGACGGGAGCCTTTCGTCTATATTCGACCTCACTAAAAATAATTCCTACACCTCGCCATACTCCATGAAACCTCCTGCGCCGGAATCGCTCATCTTACAAGCCAGGGAAATCGCGGTTGAGCTACGCAAGGAACAGGACGAGAACGACGCGCGCGGCTGCTATTCGGAGGCCCTGCACCGGCGACTGCTGGAGGCTGGATTCTATCGTATCCTGCAGCCACGCATGTTCGGCGGCTTCGGCACGGACTGCGAGACCTACATCCGCGTCGTCATGGAGCTGTCGCGCGGTCATCCGGGAAGCGGCTGGTGCTACACTCTGGCTTCCTCGCATGCCATGGTGCTCGGTTCCTGTTTCAGTGAAGACGTGCAACGCGAGCTGTTCGGAGCGGATGGCGACTTTCGCGCATCGTTTGCGGCGGGTCCCGCCGGTATGCCAACGTTCGAGCGTGTGGAGGGCGGTTACGTCGTCAGCGGCTTGTGGCCGTTCGCCTCCGGCGCACCCGTGTCCAACCATTTTCTCGGTGGCGCGGTTGTTCCTGGTCCTGACGGAAAGCTTATGCCGATCACCATCATCGTGGCGGCCGAGAAGGTAGACGTTCTTCCGGACTGGGGTGGCGATGCGGCGATGGGCATGCAGGCCAGCGGTTCCAACAGCGTGCGCCTCACAGAAGTGTTCATTCCGGATCGCCACATTATCCCGAACCCAATCTTGCGGCTCTCGACCGAGGACTTGCCGGACGGCACTCCAGGCACGCGGTTGCACCGGGAAGGACTGTTCCTGGGGATGATCTTCGGCTGGTTCAGTTGTGAGTTCGGGGCGATCCTGACCGGCACGGCGCGCGCGGCGTGCGAAGAGTACGAGCACCTGTTGCGCGTAAAGCCGAGTTTTCTAGACCCGACACAAAAACGTATGCAAGAGCCGGAGTTCCAGCGCCTGTTTGGCGAGGCGCTGTGCCGGACTGACGCAGCCGAAGCACTGACCCTGTCAGCAACCCGGCTCTATATGGAACAGTGCGAACGCTGGATGAAAAAGGGTACGCCCATCACGGCCCATGACACGTTGCGCGTCTGGGGCATCTCGCGCGAGGCTAGCCGTTCCGCCTGCGAGGCGGTCGAGATGATGTTCCAGACTATCGGTGCCTCGGTGGTCCGCCGCGGGGAACGGCTGCAACGCTACTTCCGCGACGTGCAGATGTATCGCGTGCATTTTCAGTCGCAGGCTATTACCCCAATGTTAAGGGCGCAGGTGCAGCTCGGACTGCCGATCCCGCCGCTGTTTAATTCCTGAGAACCATGAACCTCTACCATGAAATCATCGGTATCTGCTGGCTGGCGTTTCTCCTCGCCTGGGCGATACTGGCAATAGTGTTTGGCGGGAACAGCCGCCAGCGTAACTACTCCTCCAGGACGTTAGGCGTCCGGCTGTTGCTGCTCGTCGCCATAATCCTCGGGATCCGCTTCAGCGGCCGCATACCAATGCAGCAGTTCGGTGATCTCCCCACAGAGGCGGAGGCCGCAGGCGCCATGCTCTGTATCGCCGGCCTACTGTTCGCGACCTGGGCGCGCATTGTGCTCGGCCGCAACTGGGGCATGCCGATGACTCTCCACGAAGATCCCCAGCTTATTACCTCGGGACCGTACCGCTACGTGCGTCACCCGATCTACACCGGACTGATAGCGATGTGGATCGGCACGGTGCTGTCCTATCCGCGCAGCGCAGTACCCGGGGCATTCATCATCGTGTACTCGGTTTTCAGCGCAGTACGTGAGGAGCGCGACATGGAGCAGCGCTTCCCCGAGGTCTATCCCGAATACAAGAAGCGCTCGAAGATGTTGTTGCCGTTTCTGATCTGAACTGGAACTGAAAAATTTAACAGGACAGGAGTGATATGGATTTAATCACGCTGGACATTTTTATGACGATATCAGGGATGCGATGGTTACAGACGACAAAGAAGTCATCTCGAATTCTGATTTTGGGGAGAGTAATATTCCGACACCAGTGTCTTGAACGGATGATAAACACATCTTCTCTATTCTTTTTTCCATGAACCTTCTTTTTGAAACCACCATCCTCCTGTTGGCAGCAGCGCTGGCGGCGCCCTTTGGCAAGGTCTCACGCATCGGTTCGGTGCTGGCGTTTGTCGGTATCGGTGTGCTGATTGGCCCCTGGTGCCTCGGCCTGATCCGGGAAAGCGAACATATCCTGAACTTCGCCGAAATCGGAGTGGTCTTTCTGTTGTTCATCATCGGTCTCGAACTGCAACCCAAACGCCTGTGGGCCCTGCGTACATTGATCTTCGGGGCCGGCACCCTGCAACTGGTTGTAACCGCTTGCATGATTTTTGTAACAATTCTGGTTGTTACCGATTTCTCCTGGCAGTCAGCTCTGGTTATTGCCTATGGCCTGGGCCTTTCCAGTACTGCGTTCGCTCTGCGCCTGTTAGCGGACAACCAGGAGTTGCAAAGCGCCCAGGGTAAGCTGGCTTTCGGAGTCCTGCTGTTTCAGGACCTGGCGGTGATCCCGTTGCTGGCCATCATCCCCATGCTGGCCGTCGTGGAGCCCGCCCTGGACGAACACGCCGTGCAGATACCCCTGTGGGGCGCGATTGTAGCGTTCACTGTGTTCGTCCTGATCGGGCACTTTCTGCTCATTCCGTTTCTGCGCCTGGTGGCCTGGACCCGGGTGCACGAAGCCTTCACCGCGACGGCTCTGTTGCTGGTCATCGGCTCTGCACTGATCATGCAGCAGATCGGCCTGTCGATGGGCCTGGGCGCCTTTCTCGCCGGTGTGCTGGTGGCCGATTCGGAATACCGTCATCAGCTTGAAGCGGACATCGATCCCTTCAAGGGTCTGTTACTGGGTCTGTTCTTCATGGCGGTGGGTATGTCCACCAACATCGGCATCCTCACGGAGGAATTTATCGCCATTCTCACAGGCGTTATCGGCCTGATCATCGTCAAGACCCTGCTGTTATTTATTCTGGGACGCTTGCACCAGTTGAATAATGTCAATGCCGCTCGTTTCGCCGCCTACCTGTGTCAGGGCGGTGAATTCGGTTTCGTCGCCTTCACCCTGGCTAGCAGCTTTGCCATCATCTCTGCTGAAACGAAGGACATGCTGATAGTCATCGTCACGATCTCCATGGCACTCACACCCGCGGTCCTTAAGCTGGTCTCGCTTTTATTCAGGAACCCCGGCATGGACGCAAAGCAGTTGGCCGAGTTATCGATAACGGCAGAAGAAAACAACCAGATCATCATCGCCGGCTATGGCCGCTTTGGCCAGATCCTGGGCCGGGTGCTCAACGCACAGGACATCCGCTACACGGCGATCGACATCAATCCGGAACAGGTTAAGCTGGTGCGGGAGTTCGGTAACAAGGTGTATTACGGCGACGCGGCGAAACACGCCTTGCTGGAAACCGCCGGGGTCGCAAAGGCCGGTATCTTTGCACTGTGTATTGACGACGTGGAAGCCAGCATCGTCATCGTTAAACTGCTCAAGGCCCAATACCCCGCGGTGAAAATTTTCTGTCGCGCCCGTAACCGGTTTCACGAACTGCGGTTGCGCGAACTGCAGGTGGACTACGTCATCCGTGAAACGTTGTTCTCCGGTCTGGAATTCACCCGTGCAGTGCTGAAGGGGATGGGTCTGGAAACAGAAAAAGCCAGCAACATTGTCGCTGCTTTCCAGCAACAGGATGTGAAGCTCATCCTCCAACAGGCCGCACTGCCTGTTAATGATAAGGCAACGTTTATCCAGACCACGAAAGAAGCGGCACAGGAATTAAAGAATCTGCTGCAGGATGAGAACAAACTTAAAAATCAACAATAAAAGACCCAGGACCGTCGTTGCGATAGACCTGGACAGGGTTACGATTATCCATTCCCTAATACACAATGACATGGAACTTTCAGATCCTTTTGTCTTATACTGCGAAGG
>JACVQI010000162.1 GCA_015661095.1 Gammaproteobacteria bacterium | reverse complement strand
ATTGATACCAGCAACATGGGGGCGTGTGTCTGGATGTACAGACCATTCATCAGCCGTAACGGTCTGAATTCATCTTCCGTGAGTTCACCCGCCAGGAAGCGGCGGGTTTGATCCCGAAATTGCGCCACCCGTTCGTCGACGATGGTCTGATCGTATTGGTCGTATTGATACAAAGCTAATAACCTACGGTTTTAGTCAGGATTTAGAAGAGCCAAAGATATCAATATTCAGTACTGATTGAAAGCACCAGTTATACATAAGCTTATGAGGATTATTTATAAAATAAGCTGCGGACCGGCGGGCTACTCTTCGGCCGCCGGTTTGAAAGCTGCCACCAATTCTTTCTGGGTTTTGGCCGGCACCGGATCGTAATGACTCAGGCTGATGGAATAGGAGCCGGTACCGCCAGTCATCGATTTCAATTGCGACTGGTAACTGCCGAGTTCACTAAGTGGCACCAGACCGGTCGTGGTCGTGACGCCGCCGGTCAAGGTGATGGTATTACTGATGCGGCCGCGTCTACCGGACAGGTCGGCCGCGATATCGCCCGTGGCGTTATTGGGCGCGGTAACGGCGATCTCAACAATCGGTTCCAGCACCACCGGCTTCGCCTTCTGGATGGCATCGAGGAACGCTTTTCTACCGGCGGAGACGAAGGCCACTTCCTTGGAATCCACCGGATGGTATTTTCCATCATAGACCTCCACTAGCAGGTCCTGCAGTGGATAGCCGGCGATAGCGCCCTCCACCAACATCTGGCGGACACCCTTTTCAACCGCCGGGAGATACTGCCTGGGGATGGCCCCGCCGACAACACCGTCGACGAATTCGAAACCTTCGCCGCGCGGCTTCGGCTCCACGCGTAAATAGACTTCACCGAACTGCCCGGCGCCGCCGGTCTGCTTCTTATGCCGGTAATGGCCTTCCGCCTTCGCGGTAATGGTTTCGGTATAGGCGATCTTCGGCGGATGGGTATCCACTTCGACGTGGTAGCGGTTTTTCAATTTCTCCAGGATCATGCGCAGGTGCAATTCACCCAACCCCTTGATGACTGTTTCATTCAGGGTCTTGTTATGTTCCACCCGGAAACTCTGATCCTCGGCCTGGACCCTATGCAGGGCATCGGAGATCTTCTGCTCGTCCCCGCGACTTTTTGTGGTAATAGCCAGACCATACATCGGTTCCGGAAAGTGTATGGAACGTAAATGCAATTCGTCCTCGTCATGGGAATCGTGCAGCACGGAGTCGAATACCATGTCATCTACCTTGGCGACCGCGCAGATGTCTCCGGGTATGCCTTGCGCTATCTCGATGTGCTCCTTGCCCTGCAGTTTTAACAGATGGCCGACCTTGAACGGTTTCCTGGCGTCGCCGATGAATAACTGGCTGTCTTTTTTAATCGTTCCCTGGTGGATGCGGAACACTCCCATTCTGCCGACAAACGGATCGATATTAATCTTGAATACATGCGCCAGGGCATGGGCGCTGGCATCCGGCTTGATGCTGAGTTCCTGCTTGTTCTCGCCCTGGCCCTTGTAAAACTGGGGCGGATTACCCTCCATCGGATTAGGCATGAGTTTGGCGAAGATATTCAGCAACTCCGGGATTCCGGCCCCGGTTCTGGATGACACGAAACACACCGGGATCAGGTGGCCTTCCCTGAGAGCCTGTTCAAAAGGTTCATGCAATTGTTCGGGGGTGATGGCCTGATCCTGTTCCAGATAGATCTCCATGAGTTTCTCGTCGAGTTCCACCACCTGATCGACGATATTGGTATGGGCCTCCGCCACCGAGGAAAAATCCGTGGCTTTGCCGGAGGACTGAAAAAAACAGTCCACCACTTCCTTGCCATCGTTTGCCGGCAGATTCAGCGGCAGGCATTCATTGCCATAGGTCTCCTTAATCTGCGCCAGCAAGCCCTCGAGATCTACCTCCTCGACGTCGATCTTGTTGATGATGATCAACCGGTCCAGTTGCCGGGTCCTGGCAACTTCCATCATTTTGCCGGTCACCATTTCGATACCGGTCTGGGCGTTGATGACAACAACGCAGGTCTCCACTGCAGGCAGCACGGCCAGGGTCTTGCCGATAAAATCCGGATAACCGGGCGTATCGATTAGATTGATGTGCATACCCTGATAATCGATGCTGGCTATGGCGCTGTCCAGCGAATGCTGGTGCTCTTTTTCCTGGGGATCGAAATCGCAAACCGTGGTGCCCTTTTCGATGGCGCCCATTTGATTGATTGCTCCGGCCTTAAACAGCAGCGCCTCAACCAGGGTGGTCTTGCCGGTATTGCCATGACCGGTGATAGCGATATTGCGGATGTTTTCAGTGCTGTAGTTGGCCATGAATAGCTTTCCCCTGTGTACTGCTTATTTTAGTTATGGAATATGCCGGGCATGTTCCCGGGCAGACGTTTCAATATCGATACCGGCTGCCAGTTTTAATCGTTGATATTATCCCAGAGTCTATCATTTAAACCGGGATGTGTGGAAACTCCGGTTAAGCAGAGGTTGCTGTATTTATTGATATTTATCAAACAGTGCCGCAGTCAATCATGGGCGGTGCGGCCGCGCTGACAAACACTCTAAAAAAGCGTCAATTGCGATGCCCGTTTACACCGAAATCTGGAGGTGTCCAGTTCCCGCTCCTGCTGGTTCAATCCCAGCCTCCGACAGGCCTGTGCGAAGCGCTGATTAATCAGTTCGGCGAAGACCCCCGTACCCTGATGCCGGCTGAAAAAATTCGGATCATTTTCCCGGCCACCGCGCAGATCCCGGATCAATTGCATGACATGCCTGGCTTTTAAGGGCACATGCGTATCGAGCCATTCCTCGAATAACTGTTTTATCTCGCGCGGCAATCGCAACATGATATAACCAGCTGATTCCGCGCCGGCCGCAGCCGCGGCTTCCAGCACCGCCTCCAGGTCCATGTCATTCAGGGCCGGGATCACCGGCGCGAACAATACCCCGGTCGGAATCCCGGCTTCAGCAAGCCGCGCCACCGTTTCCAGCCGACTGGCCGGGGAACTCGCCCGTGGTTCCATGACTCTGGCCAGATCCACATCCAGGGTCGTCACCGAAACAAACACCTTACATAAATCCAGTTTCGCCATGGGCGTCAGCAAATCGATATCGCGCTGCACCAGCCGGGATTTGGTGACGATGGTCAAAGGGTGCTGATATTCGGCCAATACTTCAATGATGCTCCTGGTGATCTTTCGATCTCTTTCCAACGGCTGATAGGGATCGGTATTGGCCCCCAGGGCGATGGGCTTGCAGACATAACCCGTCTGGTCGAGTTCACATCGCAATAATTCCGCAGCATTCTCCTTAACGAACAATCGGGATTCAAAATCTATCCCGGGCGACAGATCCATATAGGCATGCGTGGGGCGCGCATAGCAGTAGATGCAGCCGTGTTCACAGCCGCGGTAGGGATTGATCGATTGTTCAAACGGTATATCCGGGGACTGGTTGCGGCTGATGATGGTCCTGGGTCTTTCCACCGTCACCTGGGTTTTGATTTTGGCCGGCGCTTCCTCTTCATACCAGCCATCCGCAACTGATTCGCGCTGGAGTTCCAGATAGCGGGGATCAACTTTAGATGTGGTGCCCCTGCCCCGGGTCTTGTTACGTGCTGGTGCGGTCATGTCTCTGCCAATGGTCTACCGGTGGCTATTCTCCACCCGTCGGCAGCGAAAGTCGATGCTGAATTGAGTTATTCAGATCGATGCAGCAGTAGATAATTAGAACCTTTCTCAAAATTAAGCGAGCGCCGATGAGTCAAGGCGAAAACGGGCGAGAAAGCGGAGTGTACACGATCAGTACATGAGCATTTTGAGCCCGTTTTTAACGAAGTATCATCCAGCGCAGCTATTTTGAGATAGGTTCTATTTAATCACCAGAAAGGCGGCGGTGTTACCTCTAACGATGCGCAGCAGCAGAGGCTCATTGTTGTTATTCACAATCTGTAAAAATTGCGCCAGGTTCATAATTGTTTCGTGGTTCAGCGAGGTAATGATATCCCCGCTGCGCATGCCGCTGTTCCAGGCGATACTGCCCCGCAGCACATTCATGACCAGAACTCCATTGATCCGGCCGTAGTAGGCGTGGTTTTCCTTGATATCACCGACGGTAACACCTTCCAATCGCGTATTAATCACTCGTTCCGGGGTAGACACATCCTGGCTGGAACCGATCTCCGCAACCACGGAAATCTTTTTACCATCGCGGACAATATTGAGATTGATTTTTTCGCCGACCTGCACGAGCCCGATCTGATTCAACACATCCTGGGCGTTCCGGACATTCTTATTATTCACGGCAGTGACGATATCCCCTGGCTTGATACCCGCCTTAAATGCCGGCGAATCCTGCAGGACGCTGACGATCGCCGCCCCTTGCTGATTGCCGAGACCGAAGGCTACTGCCAGCTCAGGCGTCAGGTCCTGTGTCTTGATGCCAATATAACCCCGATCGACCTTGCCTTTGTCCAGCAATTGATTGGTGATTTGCATGGCCAGGTTGATGGGGATGGCCAGGCCAATACCGACGTTACCGCCGTTTTGTGAAATGATGGCGGTATTGATGCCGACCAGCTCGCCGCGCAGATTCACCAGCGCACCACCGGAATTGCCCGGATTGATGGAGGCATCGGTCTGGATAAAATCCTCGTAATCCTCAATGCCCAAACCACTGCGGCTCAAGGCGCTGACGATACCGGATGTAACGGTTTGGCCAAGGCCGAACGGATTGCCGATGGCGACTACGAAATCACCAACCCGCAATTTATCCGAATTGGCCGGTTTCACCTCCGTCAAATTCTCCGCTGGGAGATGATTTCGGCCGCCAGTTGCCGGCCGTCCCGGAGCGTGACTGTGATCTGCACGGCATTGGCGATCACATGATTATTCGTCAGCACCAGGCCCTGCCTGGCATCGACTATCACGCCGGAGCCGAGGCTCTGGGTTTTGCGTTCCAGGGGCTGGTTTGGCAGATTAAAAAATTGTCGAAAAAACGGGTCGGCGGATAAGGGATTTTGCTGGAGTTGCACGCGTCCCTCGGTGGCGATGTTCACAACCGCGGGTGTCACCTGATCCAGCATCGGCGCCAGACTTGGTAGCTCATCGCCATTGACCGCCAGCGGCAACGCTGCCTGTCCCATGTTGGCGCTCAATAGCATCAATAAACCGCTAAGCCAGGTTGTCAGGTATTTAAATTTTAACCCCATATCTGTCTCCCGTTTTCGCAACTGGTAGGTTGTTAGTATCACCCGGCACGGAAAGTTCAATAACCCCTAAACAAAAGGCGGGGCCTGAGCCCCGCCTGGTTGGAGGAGGATGCTTAGCTCTTGACCGTAATACGGCGTGGCAGAACCTTGTCTTGCTTCGGGATGACGATCTCGAGCACACCATCCCTGCCCTTGGCCTCTATCTTTTCGGCATCCGCCGTATCGGGCAGACTGAAGCGGCGGTAAAAAGTACCACGGCTACGTTCCACGCGGCGATAGTCTTCCCGTTTTTCTTCCTTCTCGGAGACGCGCTCGCCTTTGATGGTCAGGACACCGTCTTCCATGGTGATCTCGATATCTTTCGGGTCCACACCCGGGATATCGGCCTTGATCAGGAAGCGGCTATCCTCCTCCTTGATGTCCACGGCCGGACGCCAATGACTGATGGCGACGTCGGTATTATCATCGGCCAACACCTCATTAAATAATGGATCCAACAAAC
>JACVQI010000161.1 GCA_015661095.1 Gammaproteobacteria bacterium | reverse complement strand
GCGCATTTCCCTCCCCGAACAACTCTCCACGCGCGCATGCCAGTAATTCTTCCTTTGAATACTTATTCTTTTTATGGAACATATATATATTAGTATCGCATGATAAGCCGCTTTTTTCCTTAGAATTTCTGAATAAAATTGTGGTTATCGGGTCGATCCGGTGATTAATGAGTCCGCACTTTTACCCTTCCGGATTTATGAGTATCTGTTAAATGCCGATTTTCAATACTGGTACTTGACACTCACCCGGCGGCCGCTAGACTCACCGCATTTGTTTGATGGAAGTATGAATTTAAATGACTGAAATGAATAGTGCCTCTGCTCGTAGAAGTAGCGTCGGCGTCAAAGTCGGCGCAGTCACCATAGGCGGCAATGCCCCCATCGTTGTGCAATCGATGACTAATACCGATACGGCTGATGCGGAGGCGACAGCCAGGCAAATCCTGCAACTGTCCGCCGCTGGTTCGGAACTGGTCCGGGTAACGGTCAACACGGAAGCCGCCGCCAGCCAGGTGGCCAGAATCAAGGACAAACTGGATCAGGCCGGCTGCAGTGTTCCCATTATCGGTGACTTCCATTACAACGGTCATTTATTACTGACCCGATATCCGGAATGCGCCAGGGCTTTGGCCAAATACCGAATCAATCCGGGTAATGTCGGCTTTGGCCGGAAAAAGGACGAGCAATTTTCCACCATGATCGAAAAGGCCATCGAGAATGACAAGCCAGTCCGGATCGGCGTGAACTGGGGCAGCCTGGACCAGGAACTGGCAACTGCCATGATGGACGAAAATGCGAAACGAGCGGAACCGCTCGATGCCGACCTGGTCATGAATGAGGCATTGATCATTTCGGCGCTCAACAGCGCCCGCCGCGCGGAAGAGTTGGGATTAGCCCGCGATCATATCGTCCTGTCCTGCAAGGTCAGCGGTGTGCAGAAACTGATCACCGTCTATCGCGCCCTGGCCGCCAGATGCGATTACGCCCTGCATTTGGGGCTGACCGAGGCCGGCATGGGTTCCAAGGGTATCGTTGCTTCGACCGCGGCCCTGGGTGTGCTGTTACAGGAAGGCATTGGCGATACCATACGCATATCGCTGACACCGGAACCCGGCGGCGACAGAAGCCGGGAGGTCATTGTGGCCCAGGAGATCCTGCAAACCATGGGTTTGCGTTCTTTCACGCCGATGGTAACTGCCTGTCCGGGTTGCGGGCGTACCACGAGTACGGTATTTCAGGAACTGGCCGACAATATCCAGGCCTATGTCCGTAGTCAGATGCCGATCTGGAAACAGAAATATCGGGGCGTCGAGACCATGACCCTGGCAGTCATGGGTTGCGTAGTGAATGGTCCGGGAGAGAGCAAGCACGCCAACATCGGTATCAGCCTGCCGGGCACCGGCGAGACACCATCCGCCCCGGTCTTTATCGACGGGAAAAAAGTCATGACCCTGCGCGGCGATAACATCGCCCAGGAGTTCCGGCAAATCGTCGACGATTATGTCGAAAAGAAATATTCAAAATGCTAGTCTGCCTTGCACTCATGCGCGACTTTTTCTGGAGGTAATATTATGACCACAAAGATGAATCTACCCCGAATCCTTGCCGGGGGTTTGCTGGCCGGTCTGATAATGAATGTTGGAGAAGGAGTACTGCACGGCGTCATACTCGCCAACGAAACAGGGTTGTTGTATGAAAAACTCCAGGTGCCGGTACCAGACGCCGCGTCAAATCTGCCGCTACTGATCGTCGCCACATTTCTATTGGGGATAGGTGCCGTGTGGGTGTATGCGGCAATCCGGCCACGTTTCGGCGCCGGGCCCCGGACGGCTGTGATCGCCGGGCTGCTCGTCTGGGGAATGGCGTATGTGTATTCAGGATTTTATCTCGGCAACGGCTATGCCGGGATCATACCCGTAAGTCTGGCGTGGCTTCCCGTCCCGTGGGGTCTTTTCGAAGCACTGCTGGCGACACTCGCCGGCGCGGCCTTGTATAAGGAGTAAAGTAACAGTCAGTAGCAGTTTACAGTTCCAGATGATGCTTTCACGGTGTTGTTTATCCGTCATATATGGATGTCAGGTGAAGACGATCTCCGCCACTTCTGGGTAATCGCTGACAAAATGGATGACCAGATCTTTTCTGAGGTGATCCGGGAGTTCTTCGAAGTCCCGCCGGTTTGCTTCCGGCAGTATCAGCTCAGTGATGCGGGCGCGCTTGGTGGCGACGATTTTCTCGCGGATGCCGCCGACCGGCAGAATCATGCCGGTGAGAGTCAATTCGCCGGTCATCGCCAGTGCCCTGCGGATTTTCTTGTTTCGGGCCAGGGACAGCAGGGCGGTGGCCATGGTGATGCCGGCGCTGGGTCCGTCTTTCGGCGTCGCGCCTTCCGGCACGTGCAAGTGCACCAGGATTTTGTCGAAGAAGCCTGCCGGCGCTGCGAGCATCTGCAGATTGGCGCTGACGTAGGTGTAGGCGATCGCCGCGGATTCCTGCATCACCTGGCCCAAATTGCCGGTAAGTTTGAAACTACGGTGTTCCGTCGGTACTTTGGTCGCTTCCACTGACAGGGTTGCGCCACCCATTGCCGTCCAGGCCAGACCAGTGACAACTCCCACACCGGTCATACGTTTTTCTTTCCGGAACAGCGGCAAGCCCAGGTACGCTTCGAGTTCTTCGGTACCGATACGGATCTTTTTTGCTTTCCCTTCCAGGAGTTTTACCGTGGCCTTGCGGGTGATCCGGCCCAGCATTTTTTCCAGGCCGCGGACTCCGGCCTCGCGGGCGTAGTTATCGATAATCCGCTTCATGGCAGCAACGGAAATCTTTAGTTGGCTGGATTTCAAACCGGCTTTCTGCAGTTGCTTCGGCCACAGGTGATGCCGGGTGATGGCCAGTTTCTCGGCGGCGATATAACCCGGCAGGTGGATGGATTCCATGCGGTCCAGCAGCGGGGGCGGTATCGTGTCGAGCTGGTTCGCCGTACAGATGAACAGCACCTTGGACAGATCGAAGCGCAGATCGAGATAATGGTCCTGGAATTCAGAATTTTGCTCCGGGTCCAGCACCTCCAGCAGGGCCGAGGCCGGATTGCCCTGATAGGAAGCGCCGATTTTGTCGATCTCGTCCAGCATGATGACGGGGTTGGATGTGCCGGCATCCTTGATGGCCTGAATGAACTTGCCGGGCAGGGCACCGATGTAGGTGCGGCGATGGCCCTTGATTTCGGCTTCATCGCGCATACCACCGAGACTGAAGCGGTAAAATTTCCGGCCCAGGGCTTCGGCGATTGAACGGCCGACCGAAGTCTTGCCGACGCCGGGCGGACCGACCAGCAGCAGGATGGCACCGGAGATTTCACCTTTCTGTACACCGATGGCGAGGAATTCGATGATCCGATCCTTGACGTCATCGAGTCCGTCGTGGTCGCGATCGAGAATGGCACGCGCGCGTTTTAAATCCAGTTTGTCTTCCGAGTATTTGCCCCAGGGCAGTGCGGTGATGTTGTCGAGGTAGTTGCGGGTGACGGCGTACTCGGGCGACCCCAGTTCCAGAAACGAAAATTTCTGCAATTCCTCATCGACGCGCTTTTGCGCTTCCGGCGACAACACCAGATCCTTGAGCCGGTTCTTGAATAATTCCACCTCGACCGTCTTGTCGTCCTTGGAGATCCCCAGTTCCTGCTGGATCGCCTTCAGTTGCTGGCGCAGAAAAAAGTCCTTTTGCTGATCGGACATCTGTGCCTCCACCTTCTGCCGGATATTCGCCTGCATGCCCGCGTATTCGATCTCCTTGCGCAGCAACAACAGCACTTTCTCCATGCGTTTGGTGAGCGGCAGGGTTTCAAGGATATCCTGCAGTTGACTGCCTTCGGCACTGGTCAGCAGGGCGGCAAAATCAGCCAGCGGTGAAGCCTCATCGGGATTGAAGCGATCCAGGAACACCCGCAGTTGTTCCTTGTAAATCGGATTAAGCGGCAACAGTTCCTTGATGGTATTGATAATGGCATGGCTGTAGGCCTTGACCCGATCCTTGTTCTCCGTGGGTGGTTCCAGATATTCCACCTGCACCAGATAGGGCTGCTTTTTGGAGATCCAACGAGACACGCGGAAACGCCGGATCCCTTCCGCGATAAAATGAACATTGCCATCGATTTTTTGGGCGTGATGGATGCGCGCGACCGTACCGACGGCGCTGAAATCATCCGGCCCAGGGACCTTCTCCGGTATTTGTCTGGTCAGGCAGATCCCCACCAGCCGCTGTGGTGTCCGGCCGACCCGCTCGATGGTCTCGAGCCAGAACTTCTCGTTGATAATGATAGGCAAGGTCTGTGAAGGGAAGAACGGCCGGTCCGAGATCGGCAGCAGATAGATCTTGTCCGTCAGGACTTCGTCCTGCCGCACGGGCATGCCGGACCGGGCGCCCAACTCCGGTTCCGATGGTATGATGGTATCCTTCTGATCGTTTTTCATCGTCCGTTGGCGGTATAGGAATTATTATTACTTGGTTAATATGGGTTGCTGCCCCCGGTTTCAAGGAATCACCAGGAAAATTAATATATCATTACTCATATAATTATTATCGGCTTGCGGTATGAAAATTTTGATCCGCGTTATAGTTATCGAGAATAAACAGTGATAATAGCCGCAAAGGTTACACTACAGGTCTTTAGGATTGTTACCATAACGGGGTAAAATAAATTTACCCGCAATTCAGCCAAAAGCCATGCGATAGCTTATGTCCCGAACGAGGAGGCCCAATGTCTGAGGCGAAAATATACCCGGTGCCGGAGTCCGTCCGGGCGCGCGCCCATCTGAACCATGCGCAATATCTGGCAATGTACCGGCGCTCCCTGGACGATCCGGATGGTTTCTGGGCGGAGCAGGCGGATGCCCTGGTCAGTTGGAGCCGGAAGTGAGATCA
>JACVQI010000160.1 GCA_015661095.1 Gammaproteobacteria bacterium | reverse complement strand
CCGTTACGACAGATTGCTAGATCAGTTTTTCCAATTTGCTCAGATATCTTTCCTTTTGCTTCTGACTGTCGGTCAGATCCAGTGCCTTTTTAAAACTTGCACTCGCCTGTTCCCGTTCGGCGCGGGCACTGTAGATAATGCCTTGCAGAAAGAAAAACCGGTGTTCCTTATCATAATGGCTGATAGCAGCCCGGATATTTTCCAGAGCCCCGGCATAATCTCCCTGCAGAAATTCATCACGGGCCAGGGAATACAGAAAATAGGGGTTTTCCCGGCGGAACGATGCGGCCCGCTGTGTAAAATTTTCCGCCCTTTGTACATCGCCGAGATCCGCATAATTTCGGGCGGCTTTGCTGATGGCCACCAGGTTGGCCGGATCCCGTTCCAATGCCACCCGGTAGGCGATTTCGGCCTCTGCCAGCAGTCCCCGATCACGGTATAGCGTGCCCAGATTGGTCCAGATGTAGGGCAGTTCCGGCGCCAGCTCCAGGGCCTTGCGCAGATACCGGAATGACTGCATGGCCTCCCCGGCGAACATCAACTCCATGCCACGGTTATTGTAGAACATGGCCGCAACAACCCGATCATCGATATCACGTTGCGGGTAATACAACTCATATTCTTCCATGTTGATGTCCACCACTTTGCGTCCGGCATAAGACTTTTTCACCAATGCATTCACATGCTGAGATAAAACCAGAGTATCCCCCTGCAGATCCCAGATGGGGGGGACATCGACCTGGTTATAGGCCACATCCATTCCCAGATAGCGCAGCATCGACACCATCATTATCGTGAAGGACAGGCAGTTAACACGTCGCTGCTGAAATGCCTCGCGTGCGGTAAAGGTGGCGCCGTCCTCATATTGCACTCCAAGCTGCGCAGTTGACACTACTGCTTCGAGTAACACACGGATCTGCTCATCTTCGCCAGTCACACCGGCAACCGTCATATCGACAAACTGCTGCATCTCCTCGGACAAACCAAAGATATCCTCCTCCGGGAGTGAGGCATTTTGTCGATCCTCAGTTACGAAGGAAATACCATTCAGCACTCTATCCAGCTCGCTCGCCGTAATTCTAGGCAATCTGGGAGTATTAGCCGCGCAAGCGGACAGCAACGACAGGACTGTCAAGATAATGAATAGATTACGCATCAACTTCAATTTCATACATTGTTAATCTATAGGATGCTCTGAATAAGTCCCTCCTGGACTTTTCAGAGCCCGCGAAGTAAAAGATGTGACTTTTACTTTGCTCCATTTTTCAAACAGTTGCCTGTTCGAAAAATGCCGGCACATCCATGTACCGGACGGAACCTCTGAGTTATTCAGAGGTTCCTATATTAATAGCCTATAGTTATGGTGTATTCAACGACTATCTTCCATCGACTTCGTGTGTACATTCTGGCAATGCAAGCGATTCATATGACCGGTAGTTGCTTATGCGGCAACATAAAGTTTCGTATCACGGGAGAATTCCGCAACCTGTGCAACTGTCATTGCCGCAGTTGCCGGCTGGCAAGCGGCGCACCCTTTGTCGCCTGGGGGACTGTTAACAGGAGTTCGTTCTCTTTCACTGCCGGTGAACTACGGGAATTTATATCCTCGCCCGGAGTCAGACGCGGGTTTTGTGGCATATGCGGCACCAGCCTGACTTACAGACAGGAAAAACAGCCCGAAGAAATTGATATCAGCCTGGTCACGGTCGAAGACGCTCCATTCCTCAAACCGGAATTTCACGTATGGGTATCCGAAAAACTGCCCTGGATTAATAGCGATGATGGGCTGCCGCAATATCAGGAATGGCGCTCGGGTTAGCCTGATCACTCCCGCTTCTTTAAGCCAGTAGTTTCTGCCAGAACAAAGCCTGTCCATGTGTCGGGTCGAGCTCATAACTGGAGAATCCGAATTTCTGATACGCCAGTCTGGCTGCCTCATTACCACTCAGGACTTCCAGGGTCAGCTTGCAGCAGCCTTTCTGCAAGGCGATTTCCTCGACCTTTTCCAGGATCTTACGGCTGATGCCCCTCTCCCTGAATTCACGCAGAACGACCATATCGTGAATATTAACCAGTGGCCGGCACAGGAAAGTGGAAAACAATTCAAAACAGTTAGCCAGACCCACGGGATGGGAATCCGCATAGGCAATCACACTGAATGCGTGTGGCAATCTGGCTAATTCATCGGCCAGCTTGTCTAAAATTTCACCGGCCAGCGGTCGCCCGCCGCCCATGGGATCACTCGCATAGGCGTTTAACAGCATGGCAATCTCCTTAGCCTGCGCCACATCCCGGTAATCCGCCTGGATAACTTCTATATCCATTTCTTTTTCTTTTCACTTTCCACTTTTAACTGTTTTCACGGTTTCCTGGCATATTCCGCGTCAAATAATCGTTCCAGTTGCGGATGGACGCCGCGCACCTGTTGTATGACGGCATGGGCCCAGTCGAAGTAGGCCCGGATCCGTTCCTGCGGCCAATCGGCCGGAGGAAAAGAGAGCATATCGCGAAGGTTACAGATCTTGTCCGCCAGCTTCACCAGCTTGGCCGCGTCGCTGCGAGTGGCGGCGTGTTCAATCTGCAAGCGTTTCCTTTCCGCCTTCGACAGGGACTTGTCATCCGTCACTTCCCCAACGATGCCGGCGATGGCTGATCCAAACATGTTTTCCAGTTCCGCGATCGTGGTCTCGGTGTCCTCCACCGTGTCGTGCAGGATGGCCGCGGCGATTACATTGACATCGGTGATTTCGCCATCGTTGATGAGTAGTTCCGCCAGTTCTATGGGATGATTGATATAGGGCGTCGCCTGTACGTCCTTACGCCGCTGATCCCGGTGCCGCCGGGCCGCGAAAGCCAGCGCCCTGAAGATTAATGCCAACTGTTCATGCATAAAAATTCCTTACTCTTTTCACTTTAAACTTTATACTTTTCACTAAATTGTGTGCCCTGCATACATCGCTACAATCTCGGCGGCGTACTTTTCCAGGATCTGCTTGCGTTTGACCTTCAGGGTCGCCGTCAGCAGGTCATTTTCAATCGTCCATGACTCTGTCACACAGTGGAGCCGGTGTATCTGGGCATGACCCGGAAACTCGTGTAACAGCCCGGCGATCCTGTCCAGCAGGATTTTCTCTGTGTTTTTTTCATTAACAGCCGCATCCGCCAGACCATTGATCTGCATCAGTTGCCGCCAGTGTGTTCGATTCAACACCGCCAGAGCGGATAGAAAGGGACGCGCTTCACCAAGGATCACGACCTGTTCAAACAGCGGGTCAGTGGTGATAGCAAGTTCCATGTCGGTGGGCGAGACCTTTTCGCCATTGGCCAGGACGATGATGTCCTTGAGACGGCCGGTGATAAAAATATGTTTGCCTTCAATTCTGGCCTTGTCGCCGGTATGCAGCCATCCTCCTGCATCGAGCACTGCTGCCGTTGCGGGTTCATTATTCCAGTAGCCGAGCATGACGCTATCGCCCCTGACCAGCAGTTCACTGTGTTCGCCCAAATTGACCGCAACGCCGGGCAAGGCCGGACCGATACTTTCCGGTATGTTGTCGTCGAGGCGATTGACGCTGACGACCGGGCTCGCCTCGGTGAGACCATAGCCCTGCAGGATCGGCACACCCAGGGCGACCAACACCCGGGATATCTCCGGCGCCAGGGCCGCACCGCCGCTGATGGCGACTCGCAGCCGCCCACCGAGTCGCTCCGTAACCTTGTCGGCAACCACTCGTTTCAACAATGGCCAGAGCAGGAGTGCCGGATGCCAGCCACTCCGACCCTGCATGTACTGAAAGCGCCGCCAACCGGTATCTACAGTTATTTGAAACAGTAAGCGCGCTAGACGAGGACCATGGTCCAGTTGCTCGCGGAGCCGCGCATAGACGCGCTCGAAGATGCGGGGCACCGAGATCAGGGCGCTTGGTTTGATGATATGCAAGTCTCTGGACAGTTCGCTGATACCGCGACTATGGGCAACCGTCGCTCCGGCCATCATTGGCAGATAATAACCAACCGTGCGTTCCAGGGTATGTGACAGCGGCAGAAAAGACAGAAACACATTACCGGCCGTGATCGGCACCGTCTGCGATCCGCTGTAGGCATTACTGAGGATGTTCCAATGACTCAGCATCACGCCCTTGGGAGCACCGGTGGTGCCGGAGGTATAAACAATCGTCGCCAGTGCCTCCGCTTTGAGTTCAGGCAAGGGCGGTGCGGTATAATCCCGATCCAGCCACTCATCCAGGACCACCAGCCGCTTGTCCTGTGGCTGTGGAATCTCGGCAATGCTGATAATCCGCTTCACGCCGCTGAGGTCTTGCAGTTTGCGTTGCAGACGATCCCATTGTCCCGGTCCACCGATAACCAGCAGCCGCGCGCCGGAATCCCGCAATACATAACTGACATTATCGACGCGGTCCTCCGTATACAACGGCACCAGCACCAGTCCCAGCGCCAGGGCGGCCTGGTCGAAGATGACCCAGAACCTGGAATTGCGCGCCATGATGGCGACGCGATCACCCGGTTGCATTTTTTCCCTGGCTAGGGCGGCCTGCCAGCGTGCCACCTCCCGGGCCATGTCCCGCCAGGTTAAATCCGTCCAGGCCCCGTTCAGGGCATCGAAAAAACGATAGGCACACGCTTCGGGCGTCCTCTGCACCCGAAGTCGAAACAGGCCGGGCAAGGTTTGCGCCTCGGCGGGCGTGATCACGAGATCAGACATCGGTGCCCGTTAAGACAGCCCAACCAGGGTCCGGTTTGTAGCGATCGCCATATTGCACCTCCAGGGCCGGCGCATACTGCATGGGGCCACCCCGGAACGGAGCAAAACCGGTGCCAAAGACCATGGCGGCATCCACCAGATCCGGATCGCCGACGATACGCTCACGCAAGCAGGCCACGCATTCATTGATGAGACGCAGCACCAACCGGTCTTCCAGATCAACTTTGCCAGATGTCGCTGTATCTGCTGCGGATTTTACCGGGCGGCCACGCCGGTATTGGTAATAACCACGGCCCGATTTCACGCCCAGGTGACCGTCTGCGACCAGTTGCCGCAATCCGGCCGGCACGCTGACATGAACCGTCTGCGCCAGGTTTTCCGCGACGCTCAGGCAGATATCGAGGCCGACGCTGTCAGCCAGCGCCACTGGCCCCATCGGCATACCGAAGTTGACCGCGGCCGCATCAATCTGCACCGCCGGCACACCCTCCTCGATCATGG
>JACVQI010000159.1 GCA_015661095.1 Gammaproteobacteria bacterium | reverse complement strand
GGACCAGCGCCGGTTCGACATTGTCGTGCGTTTGCCCGAAGCACTGCGCACGGATCTCGCTGCGATCGAGCGCCTGCCCGTACCGTTGCCGGACGGCGGCTACTTACCGCTCCGCGAGGTCGCAACGCTCAACATCGCGCTCGGTCCTAACCAGATCAGCCGCGAGAACGGCAAACGCCGCGTAGTCGTCACGGCCAATGTGCGCGGTCGAGACCTAGGCTCGTTCGTGGCTGAAGTTCGCCGGGCGGTCGAAGCAGACCTCGCCTTGCCGGAAGGCTACTGGGTCGAGTACGGTGGCACCTTCGAGCAATTGGAGTCCGCGGCCAATCGACTGCAGACGCTGGTGCCGCTGTCACTGGTGTTGATCTTCGGCCTACTGTTTATGACGTTCGGATCGGCCCGCGACGCCGCGTTGGTGTTCTCCGGCGTGCCGCTCGCACTCACCGGGGGCGTAGCCGCGCTGTGGCTGCGCGACATCCCGCTGTCGATCTCCGCGGGTGTCGGCTTCATCACGCTATCGGGCGTAGCGGTGCTCACCGGTGTGGTGATGGTGTCCTACATCCGCGATCTGCGGCACGCCGGAAAAGCGCTCGAAGACGCCATCGTCGAAGGCGCAATGACACGCTTGCGGCCGATCCTGACGATCGCGTTGGTGGCATCGCTCGGCTTCCTGCCGATGGCGCTCAACACGAGCACCGGCGCGGAAGTGCAGCGCCCGCTCGCAACCGTCGTGATCGGCGGCATCATCTCCGCCACGCTGCTGACCCTGATCGTGCTGCCGGCGCTCTATCGGATGTTCCACCGACGCTATGCGACCGTGCTGCCGTTTGAGCCTGAAGACTAATCGAGCGACATGAGCGACTGCGCCTGCGCTGCTTGAAGCTATTGGTTGCCATCCGGTGGGCAACCGTGCTTCAACACGATCCCAGTTGGTGGTGGCAATTCCCGCAGCTGCGAGGCGCATTGCGTGCCGACATCCTTGACTGCACTGCTTTCCTGCTGGAGCGGTTGCAAGGGTTACCGTACAGAATAGCAATCAGTCCGTACGTGGTGGCCATTCCCCTTGGTGGTTGGCATTGGCTTCGCGAAGGCACTGAGGAGTTGATTGCCGAACGCAAAATAGACATCGAAATACTGATCATGTCTGCAACGCTCGGCGCTGGCATGCTTGGTTTATGGGACGAAACAGCAGCACTGGTTGTTCGCTACGGCGCAGCGGGCGTTACCCCGTTACTGGACATCTCCTGAAAACTGCGGCTTAAGATTCATAGTACATGCGGCTGCTTGTCCGGCATGTGGCATTGGTCTATATTGACATCGGATTGATGCAGCCGATGCAAAATAACCAGAATGATCCTGTTGAGAGGGTAAGCACATGCCAGCGACTATACCAGCAAACAATACGACCATATGCAACCGCGCGGGTCTTATCGGCATGATCATGCTGCTGCTGGCCGGAACTGTTGCGGCGACGCCGCGCGCAGAACTCCTGTCCGAGGCTTTCATCAGTGGCACCGTGAAAAGCAGCCAGGGTCCGGAGGCCGGCGTGTGGGTCATCGCCGAAACCGGCGAATTGCAGACACCCTTTACCAAGATCGTCGTGACTGACGATAGTGGGAACTTCACACTGCCGCAGTTGCCGGATGCCACCTACGAGGTCTGGGTGCGTGGTTATGGCCTGGTCGATTCCAAACCTGTCGACGCCCGCCCCGGTGACCATAGTCTGCAATTAACCGCCGTGACCGCACCGAATCCCCAGGCGGCGGCCGAGATCTATCCACCGGATTACTGGTTGTCCCTGCTTGAACCCCCCGCCACGGATCAGTTCCCCGGGACCGGACCGCAAGGCAACGGCATCGCTGCCGCGATGCAAAACCAGTCCATGTGGCTGAATAATCTGAAAAGTAACTGTCATCTGTGTCATCAGCTGGGCAACAAGGTGACCCGCAACCTCGACCACATGGCCCAGCTGAAATTCAAAACCCCCGAGGAGGCCTGGGATTACCGCACCCAGTTGGGCGTGCGCGGCAGTTCCATGTATGCCGCCTTCAACGGCTTCGGTCGTGAAAGCGCCATGCGCATCTTCGCCGACTGGACCAACCGCATCCAGGCCGGAGAGGTACCGCCAGCGCCGAGCCGCCCCACCGGCATCGAACGCAATCTGGTCCTGACCCTGTGGGACTGGGGTGTACCAACCTCGTATATGCATGATGAAATCACGACGGATAAAAATGATCCCAGTGTCAACGCCTACGGGCCGGTCTACGCCGTGTCATCCGGGCATGGCAAGCTGACCATCCTCGATCCCATATTGAACAACACCCATGAGCTGTTGATACCAACGCGCGATGATCCGCGCAACGTATCGTCCCGGTTTCCACCGCCGGCACAGCCGTCCAATTTTTATGGCAATGAACATTTGTGGGGACTGGAACATCCATCCGATCCCCACAACCCGATGATGGACCGCAAGGGGCGGGTCTGGATGACTTCGAAGATCCGCCAGGACCAGCCGGGCTGGTGCAAGGAAGGTTCAACCAACAAATATGCCAGCTACTATCCGCTTACCTTCAGTAACCGGCAGGCATCCTATTATGACCCGGCCACCGGTGAATTCACGCTGATCGATACCTGTTTCGCCACGCACCACTTGCAGTTCGACACCGATGCCGATCAGACCGTTTACTTTAATGAATTGCTGGGTCCGATCATCGGCTGGATTAACACCCGCCAGTTCGACCTGTCACGCGATGAACAGACCGCGCAGGGCTGGTGTCCGCAGGTCCTGGATACCAACGGCGACGGCCGCATCAGCAAACCCTGGAACAAAGCCGGCGCTGCCATCGATCCTAAATTGGATACCGAAGTCCGCTATAACCTGTATTCGATCATCCCCAGTCCCGCGGATGATTCCGTGTGGGGCGCCACGGAATCCTATCCCGGATATATCGTGCGGCTGGAGCGCGGCGCCAATCCACCTGAGACCTGCGTGGCCGAAGCCTATAAAGTCCCGGAACCCGGTTTCGATCCGCGCGGCATCGACATTGACAGTCATGGTTTGGTCTGGTCAGCGTTGGCGGGCAGCAGCCATCTCGCCAGTTTTGACCGTGACAAGTGCCGCACTCTGAAAGGTCCAAAAACCCTGGGCGGTGGCCATTGCGATGCCGGCTGGACTTTCTACAAAACCGACGGCCCGGTGTTGAAAGGCACCGATGTGCCGGCCGATTTTCACTACTACGGCTGGGTGGATCAGCACAACGTTTCCGGCCTGGGCCGGGATACGCCTTTCGCCACCGGTTCCAACTCCGATTCCCTGCTGGCGCTGGATCCAAAAACAGGTAAATGGACCCGGCTGCGGGTTCCTTATCCATTAGGATTTTTCCATCGCGGCATGGATGGTCGTATCGACGATCCGGCGGCGGGCTGGAAGGGCCGCGGGCTGTGGGCCAATTACGGCACCCACCTCATGTGGCACGTGGAAGGCGGCAAGGGGACCCGGGGCAAAATAATCCATTTCCAGATTCGGCCCGATCCTCTGGCGCGCTAATCCTGCCAGGCAGGCAACCGGTCTGCACTGGCCGATACACCCGGTTTGATTGCCGTTAACCAGGGAACCCATATAAGGCGAAAACACTGAATTAATCCGAGTTTCCTTAGATTTTAATCATATCGGCTCGGAAAATCGGGTCATATACTTTTGATAGATGGTTATGATGAACCAGATAAGTCCTGAAAACAGCACCGCCATCGGGTTCGATCTATCGGAACCAGCAACCCTACGCATCGTTCTCTCCGGTCCATGGATATTGCGGAACCGGTTGCCGTCAACCGCTCTGGTGATGGAACAACTCGACACTCGCAGGGGATTGCAGTCAGTCAGTTTCGACAGCAGCGGGATCACGGTCTGGGACACCGGCCTGCTGGTGTTTCTGTCCCGACTGCTGCAGCACTGTACGGAGCGGAATCTGACGGTCGATCGATCCAGCCTGCCGGAAGGTGTGAGGGCCTTGCTGAATCTCGCCGCCGCAGTCCCGGAGGTTGGACAGTCCAGCGCACCGGGCCATCGCGCGGGGACACTCGAACACATCGGTAATTTCACTCTACAATCCGGTGTCGGTTTGCGGCACGGACTCAAGTTCACCGGTGAAGTCATCCTGTCTTTCATCCGGCTGCTTCGCGGCAAAGCCCAGTTCCGGCCGGCTGATCTGTTTCTCATCATCGAGCAGACCGGCCCCAATGCCCTGCCGGTCGTGTCGCTGGTCAGTTATCTGGTAGGTTTGATCCTGGCTTATATGGGCGCCGCGCAACTGGAACGGGTCGGCGCCGAAATCTACATCGCCGATCTGGTTGCCATCGGCATGGTGCGCGAGATTGCGGCCCTGATGACCGGCGTTATCATGGCCGGCAGAACGGGCGCCGCCTTCGCCGCCGAAATCGGCACCATGAACGTCAATGAGGAAATCGATGCCTTCAGGATACTCGGCATTTCGGTGATCGACTTTCTGGTCATGCCGCGGGTCCTGGCGCTGGTGCTGATGATCCCGTTATTAACCCTCTACTCAGGACTGGTAGGCATCGCCGCCGGCATGACCGTGGCGGTACTGGTGTTCGATTTCAGCATGTTTGAGTATTACCAGCAGACCATCCGGGCTCTGGATTTGACGCAATTCGGTGTTGGCCTGTTCAAGGGTACCGCTTACGGCGTGGTCGTGGCCCTGTCCGGTTGCCTGCGCGGTTTGCAGTGCGGCCGCAGCGCACAGGCGGTAGGCCAGGCGACCACTTCCGCCGTGGTCACAGGTATTGTCTACATCGTCGTCGTCGCCTCGGCAATCACCATTGTGTTCTATAAATTAGATATCTGAAATGACTCAGGCAAATACCCTAATGCAATCCAACGAATCAGTTGAATTTCACCGTGAACCGCGGCGACATCTTCATCATCATGGGCGGGAGTGGCTGCGGCAAAACCACTTTATTGAGGCATATGATAGGGCTGAACCGTCCGCAGCAGGGTTATATCCATTTCGGCGAGTGTAATTACTGGCAGTCCGACGAACCACAGCAGGCGGCGGTTAAACGGCGCTTCGGCGTGATGTTTCAGGGCGGAGCCTTATGGAGTTCTCTGACGCTGGCCGAGAATGTCGGCTTGCCGCTGCATGAGTACACCGATCTCAATCCGGAAGAGATCGAGGCAGTCGTGTCATTCAAACTGGCCCTGGTGGGTCTGGCGGGGTATGAAGATTTCTACCCGGCGCAACTCAGCGGCGGGATGAAGAAACGTGCCAGCCTGGCGCGGGCCATCGCCCTGGACCCGGAGATCCTGTTCTTCGATGAACCCGGTTCCGGTCTGGACCCGTTCAGTGCTAAACGATTGGATGATCTGATCCTGGAACTGCGTGACAGCCTCGGCATGACCATCATCGTCGTATCCCACGAACCGGCCAGCATCCTGACCATCGGCAATAACTCGGTGTTTCTGGACGACGAAAAACGTACCATAATCGAATCCGGCAATCCGTCAATTCTGCTCAAACAGGCGGCGGAACCCAAGGTCCGGGCGTTCCTGAACCGGGGGGAATATGAGCATACGGGCTAACCCGACACTGATCGGCGCATTCGTGGTCGGCGCCGTGACACTGGGCGTGCTCGCCATCATCATGTTCGGCGGCAAAGGTATCTGGCAGAAAGAGGACCAGATCGTCATGTACTTCAGTGGCTCAGTCAACGGACTGAATGTCGGCGCACCGGTCAACGTGCGCGGCGTGAAGATCGGCACGGTGCGACAGATTAATATCATCTTCAACACCGAGACCGGCGATTTTGTGGTGCCGGTGATCGCCGCCCTGAATCCGGGTTCCATTGCAGCGGCGCAACAGTTGCGGCTCACCGGGGATGAAGATCCCATCCAGACCTTGATCGAGAAGCTCGGGCTGCGGGCGCAGTTACAACTGCAAAGTATCCTCACCTCACAGTTATATATAGAACTGGATTACCATCCGGAATCACCGTTGAAGTATTACGGTGACGGTTCCATCCTCGAAGTCCCGACCATCACCATGACGATCGATCAACTGGACAAGGTACTCGACCGGATCTCGCTGGAAGACATTGCGAATGATGTCACCTCGTCATTAAGTGCTTTGAAGCGGCTGCTGAATTCGCCGGAAATCATGGAGACTATTACCACTGTCAAATCCTCGTTCCAGAAAGTCGATACACTCAGCCAGGACCTGCGGGAAAAACTGGATACCATGAGCGGTAACATAGACGCCACTCTGGCCGATATCCGGGCACTCTCCGCGCAGATGAACCGGACTTTTCAAACGACCGATCGGCTAATCGCGGAAGATTCACCACAAATCAAAAATCTGAATACCGCCCTGGTTGAGATCAGCGTGACAGCGCAGGAGTTGGCCAGCGCCGCACGCACGGTGAGTGAGCTGCAGGATTCGCCGGAAGCGTAC
>JACVQI010000001.1 GCA_015661095.1 Gammaproteobacteria bacterium | reverse complement strand
GTCAAACATGACGTAAGAGTTTAGTAACGGGGTAAGGGTGAAAAGGTGCGGTAAGAGCGCACCGCGCTGGTGGTAACAGCAGCGGCAGGGTAAACCCCACCTGGAGCAAGATCAAATAGGGATCCGATAGTGTGGCCCACACTGGATCCGGGTAGATCGCTAGAGTTGAACGGTAACGTTCATCCCAGATAAATGATCGTCCTCGACAGAACCCGGCTTAAAGGCTGACTCCCAACTATTGAGTTACATGGCCTGTGCCCAGCGTCTTTAGATAGTTTTGCGACCAGTGTTAAATCAAGCAATCGCATTCAGCATGCACTATGGCAAGTTAACCCAGTTCTACCGCCTCCTGTTTTTCGTATGCAGCGGTAGCTGCATCGATGCAGACATCCGGGGTGATATTTGCCCCGAGGTCTTTCAAGATTGAATTCAAGGCCTCCAGGCAGAACAATACATTTTTCTGATTACTGCCATAACCCATTAATCCGATACGCCAGATCTTGCCGGCCAGGTCGCCAAGGCCAGCGCCTATTTCCAAGCTATATTCATAGAGCAGCCGGTTACGAACCGTCAAATCATCCACACCTGTCGGGATAACTATGGCATTTAACTGTGGCAGGCGCTGCGCTTCCGATACTTTGAAATGTAATCCCATCGCTTCAATCCCTGCTTTTAATGCCTGATAGTTTTGAGCGTGCCTTGTCCACGCATTTTCAATTCCTTCCTCTTTAAGCATCAGCAGGGATTCATGCAAGCCGTATAAGGTATTGATTGGCGCAGTATGATGATAGGTCCGTTTGCTCTCGCTCGACCAATAGCCAAGAATCAGATTGAGATCGAGAAACCAGCTTTGTACAGGTTTTTTTCGTTGCATGATTTTGGCTATAGCCCTGGAACTGAATGTGACTGGCGCCAAACCTGGAATACAGGATATACATTTTTGTGATCCTGAATAGACTGCATCCAGATTCCAATCCTTGACTTTTAATTTTGAACCGCCCAGCGAGGTGACTGTGTCGACGATCGTCAGACAACCAAACCGCTGGCCGATTTCGGCTAAAGTTTTAGCATCAGATAATACACCCGTCGAGGTTTCGGCCTGTACGAACGCCAGAATTTTTGCATCAGGATGTAATATTAATTGCTCTTCGACTTTATCAGGATCTATCGCTGAGCCCCATGTATCAGAAACAAGCACTGCAACACCGCCACAGCGATCGACAATCTCCTTCATGCGACCACCAAATACACCATTCTGACAAATGATAACCTTATCACCGAACTCGACCAGATTGACGAAACATATTTCCATACCGGCTGATCCGGGTGCCGATACCGGGAATGTTACTTCATAATCTGTTTGAAACGCGTAGCGCAGCAGTTCTTTGGTTTCCTCCATAAGAACAAGGAATTCAGGATCCATGTGTCCTATAGTTGGTCGGGCGACGGCATCCAGAACTCGTTGTGGTACATCAGAGGGACCGGGTCCCATCAGGGTACGTTTCGGTGGGTAAAATGTATCAGTCAAAATTACTGCTCACAGCTTAATTATTTTAGGGGACATGTATAAAAAACGGCGCAGTCTACCACCACTTTAAAATATTGCAGCATTGTTCTGCTCTAGCAGAGTGCGTTTAGTATGAAGTACGAAAAAATTCCAGCTTAATTTGGAAAGCAGGCAGGAGGCAGTTTGCTCAATTTAATTATAAATTGTGATTATTTACTCACTATTACTTATTAGTTCACATTAATAAGGGGTTTCAACTTAATGATATAAATAAAATTAATTTTTGCACATAAATTTTAACTAAAATAATAATTCAGTAATCAGCCCTAAGTCTCTGTTAAATAAGACAGATTTCCGCCATAAGAACGCAATATTTCCTTGACACAATAGATCACAAATCCCTATAGTGATGTTAGTGGGGGATAGTGGGGAATTGTGGATTAAATATAACTATCGGGTATGCATAGATGTTTCGTGGGTATCACACAGTCAGTATAGATGATAAGGGTCGCATGGCGATCCCGAGTCGGTATCGTCAGCGCCTGACGGCCGAGGCTGATGGCTGTTTAGTACAAACATTGAATCCACTGGATCGATCGCTATGGTTATATCCTCTCAATAACTGGGAACAAATCGAAGCAAAACTGGCGGCGTTATCTGAGTTTGATATACGCAGTCGCCGTACGAAACAAATGATGCGCGGCTATGCGTGTGATTGTCAACTCGATTCCCAAGGACGCGTCTTAATCCCCTCAGAGCTCAGGGAATATGCCCGGCTGCAAAAGCAAGTCGTGATACTCGGCCAGGGTAATAAATTTGAAGTGTGGGATCAGTCGACCTGGGAGCAGGAACGAGATCTCTGGCTTTCACAAGTTGATGAACGGGGTGGTGAATTTTCCGATGCTCTTAAATCTTTGTCACTATAACGTAAGAGTGGAACCAATCACTAAATTGAATGAAAACGAACATACACCTGTACTCTTACATGAAGTGTTAAGAGGGCTTAATTTACGACCGAATGGATTTTATATTGATTGCACTTTCGGACGGGGCGGTCATAGCAGGGCGGTGTTGCCCTCCCTGGATAGCCAGGGTCGCTTGCTCGTATTTGACAAGGATGTAGCCGCCATCGAGTACGCTAAAAGCTTGTTTACGAATGATGCACGGGTAATCTTTATACATGCATCCTTTACTTCGCTCATTACTGTGGTGAAGAATTTACACATGCTGGGAAAGGTTGACGGCATATTATTGGACTTGGGGGTTTCTTCGCCACAACTCGATAATCCGGATTATGGCTTCAGTTTTGTCAGGGACGGAAAACTGGATATGAGAATGAATGATACTACCGGTATAACAGCAGCGGAATGGATCAATACCGCCAAATTGGCGGAAATCGAGCAAGTGATTCGTGTCTATGGCGAAGAGCGCTACGCGCGTCGCATCGCCAGGGCGATCGTGGCGGCCAGGACTGAAGCACACATAACGCATACAGTGCAACTGGCAAATATTATCGCCAGTGCTGTGCCGACAGTAGAGCGTAAAAAAAATCCTGCTACCCGGACGTTTCAGGCCATACGTATATTTATCAACAACGAGTTGGGTGACCTTCGATCTGTATTAAGTCAGGTTCGTGAAGTATTACGACCGGGAGGACGGCTGGTTGTTATCAGTTTTCACTCTCTGGAAGACAGGATAGTAAAGCAATTTATGCGAGAGGCCGCGAAAGGTGATGACTTTCCTCCTGAGATACCCGTTACGGTCCGGGACATTGCTCCTTGGTTCAGAATTGTCAATAAAGTCGTCAAGCCGGGCCAGGAAGAGATAAGCAGAAATCCCCGCGCACGCAGTGCGATTCTGAGAGTGGGGGAGAAACTGGCAGCATGAAATATTTTCTAATTTCATTATTGTCTGTAACAGTTTTTATTTCCGCACTTGAGGTGGTTATCACTCAGCATCGGGCCAGAAAATTGTTCGTGGAAATTCAGGAACAGGAAAAGATCCACGACGAATTGAATGACTTATGGGGCCGATTACAGTTGGAGCAGAGTACCTGGGCTACCGATGACCGTATTGAGTTCGAGGCTGTATCGCAAATGGGCATGATTGAACCTGGTAGCAAGACTCTGAAGGTGTTGATTCAATGAATAATCAGACGGGAGTCCGAAGTTATCCTGCCAGGCGCAGATTGCTGATTGGCTGTTTCATGGCATTCACTGCCTTGATGTTGTGGCGTGTGGTGGAGCTGCACGTGATCAGAAACGAATTTCTGCGCAACCATGGTGATTCGCGCTCCATCCGTGAGGTTGAAATTCATGCACATCGAGGAGCGATAGTCGACCGCAATCTGGAGCCACTGGCGATCAGTACGCCCGTGGTTACTGTCGGTGCTGTACCCAGAAAAATCCTGACTGAGGAAGCCAGCATTCCCCGGCTCGCCGCGGCGCTGGAAATGGATACTCTGGAACTGAAGCAATTATTAAGCGATCGGATAGCCAGGGATCTTATTTATTTGAAACGTCATATCACACCGGATCAGGGGGATTACATTCAAGAACTTAATATCCAGGGTGTGCATTTGCAGCGCGAATATAAAAGGTATTATCCCGCGGGAGAGGTGACGGCACATTTGATCGGATTCACCAATGTCGACGATGCCGGTCAGGAAGGGTTGGAACTCGCTTATAACGATTGGTTGCAGGGAACATCCGGCTTAAAGCGGGTATTGAAAGACAGTCTTGGCCGGACCGTGCAGGATATCGAAAGTATCCAGGCCAGCGAACCAGGGAAACAACTGGTATTGAGTATTGATCGACGGGTCCAGTACCTGGCCTATCGGGAACTGGCTGCGGCGGTGAGCAGGCATAAAGCCAAGGGTGGCACGCTGGTTATGCTCGATGCTAAAAGCGGTGAAGTGATGGCTATGGTTGGGCAACCATCCTATAACCCGAATAATCGCAATGATCTGAAAGGTGAACTCTATCGCAACCGAGCCGTAACCGATATCTTCGAGCCAGGCTCGACCATCAAACCATTTACCATAGCGGCGGCTCTCGAGTCAGGTTTGTACCAGGTGGACTCGCGCATTGATACCTCCCCCGGCTTTTTAAGGGTAAATAAATATACGATCAGGGAAAACGAAGATCACAACTATGGTGTTATCGACTTGGCCGAGGTGATCAGTAAATCCAGTAATATCGGGGCCAGTAAAATTGCTTTATCCCTAGGACCGGAAAGAATCTGGGATATGTTTTCACGATTCGGTATCGGCACCATTACCGGCAGCGGTTACCCCGGTGAATCATCCGGCCTGTTCAATAATTATCGAGTCTGGTCAGAAGCTGATCTGGCCACCATCGCTTTCGGTCATGGGGTGGCGGTAACCACGCTACAGCTGGCACAGGCATATGCCATTCTTGCAGCTGGCGGTTCTCAGCGGCCGATCTCTTTTATCAAACTCAATGAACCGGTGGCGGGAACCCAGATTTTGTCTAAACACATCGCCGAACAAATCAAGTTTATGATGGAAGGAGTCACCCAGGAAGGCGGTACCGGTACCAAAGCGAAAGTGGAAGGCTATCGTGTCGCTGGAAAGACGGGAACGGCGCGAAAGTCCACTGCCGGTGGCTATTCATTAAATCACTTCCGCTCGTTGTTTGCCGGATTCGCGCCCATCAGCGACCCAAGACTGGTGCTCGTGGTCATGATCGATGAGCCGGAGGGTGGTCAATATTACGGTGGCCTGGTTGCCGCACCGGTATTTGCCGAGGTCATGAAAGGCGCCTTGCGGATCTTGAATATTCCCCCGGATGATCCCGGCTCCATGTCCGGGCAGGTCATCATGGCGCAAAACCGCGCCGACTTTCCCGGTACGCAAAGATGATGGTATTAGCCAAATCAACAAGCGGGGTTTTGCTGGAAACGCTCTTGGCTGGATTGGCGGACGGCGCAACTTGCGGTCAAATCAGAGTCAACGGGCTGAGCATGGACAGCCGTAAGACCGGGCCCGGCGATTTGTTTCTGGCCTGTCACGGCACGCGAACCAGTGGCGTTCATTTCCTGCGGGATGCCGTCAAAGCAGGCGCGGGTGTTATCGTCGCTGAAGCTGATGCTGGTTTGCAGAGGTTCTTCAACGAAGTCCCGGTAATAACGGTGAGCGATTTACGCACTAAAATTGGCATCATCGCGGCCAGATTCCATGATCATCCGTCCGCCAAAATGCGGGTGATCGGTGTTACCGGCACCAATGGCAAGACCTCTGTTTCCTGCTTTATCGCGCAAGCGCTGGCCGAAATATCCAGCCACAAGGTCGGGCTTATCGGTACACTTGGCTACGGGCCTTATCAGCTACTCCATGCCGGACCTAATACCACTCCTGATCCGGTAACTGTACAAAGTACACTCGCTGATTTTTACCGGCAAGGAATTGATACCGTCGTCATGGAGGTGACTTCCATCGGCCTTGATCAGGGGCGCGTCCGCGGAGTCGATTTCAATATCGGCATCTTCACCAATCTGACCATTGATCATCTCGATTATCATGGTGATATTGATACCTATGCCGAAGCGAAAAAACAGTTATTCACCAGTCATGAAATCCGGCATGCAATCATTAATATCGATGATACATACGGCAGACGGTTGTTTCGGGAAATCGCCACGACGGTTCCCGTCACCGGCTATGGTCTGGTTGATCAGTTTTCCGTCGTGACCGTAGCCGCGGATACATCCATGGTGCAGGCCATGATAGAGGAGGACGATCCGGGAATGACGCTGGCGATTAAGAGTTCCTGGGGTGAGGCAAAACTACCGGTTGCCATCGGCGGCCGGTACAACGCCTATAACCTGCTCGCCAGTCTGGCGGCTTTGTGTGTGATGGGCATTCCCTTCCCGCAAGCGATAGAACGCTTGTCACAGTTGTCACCGGTACCCGGGAGAATGGAAAAATTCGGGAGCAGCGGACGACCAACGGTATTCGTTGATTATGCCCACACACCGGATGCGTTGCAGCATGCGTTGACGTACGTTAAAAGCCAAACCACCGGTAAACTGGTGTGTGTATTCGGTTGCGGCGGCAACCGGGACCGCTCGAAAAGACCGCAGATGGGTGCAATCGCCGAGACTTATGCGGATAGGGTCGTATTAACCAACGACAACCCACGGCATGAAGATCCACAGGCGATCATAGCGGAAATTTTAAACGGTATTTCCGATCGTGGCCGCGTGCGTGTCGAGCTGGATCGAAACAAGGCTATCACTGATGCAATTCAGTCAGCAGGTGCCGACGATATGATTCTGGTCGCCGGTAAAGGGCATGAAGCCTATCAGGAGATCGCGGGCCAGCGTTATCCCTTCAGTGATCGGCAGTTAGTACGACAACTGCTCGGTGCCGAGGCATGATTGATATGCTGCTCTCGACTGTCGTACGCGACCTGCAGGCCAAACTCATCGGCGCCGATGTGCGTTTTGTCGGTTGCTCAACTGACAGCCGGAATATCAAGGGCGGTGAAATGTTTATTGCCCTGAGTGGAAAGCATTTTGACGGACATGATTTTATTGATCGCGCCCGGAACGGTGGCGCCACCGCGGCCATGGTAGAGGCGGATATCGATACGTCTCTGCCACAACTCCGGGTCCATGATGCTCGCCTGGCCATGGGGCAACTGGCCGGATTATGGAGAAATAGTTTTAACCTGCAACTGGTTGCCGTGACTGGCAGTAATGGCAAGACCACGGTGAAGGAAATGCTGGCGAGTATCCTGTCGTTGCAGGCACCCGTACTGGCAACCGTAGGTAATCTCAACAACGACATCGGCGTACCTTTGACACTGTTCAACATCGGCGCCGAACACCGATATGCAGTTATCGAAATGGGGGCCAACCACCCTGGAGAAATCGCTTATCTGAGCAGACTCGCCAGGCCCGATATCGCCGTGATAACACAATGCGCGCCAGCCCATCTGGAAGGTTTCGGATCGGTTGAGGGTGTGGCCAGTGCCAAGGCTGAAATATACACGGGGCTTTCCGGTAGCGGCGTTGTCATCATCAACGCGGACGATCACTATGCACAATTCTGGCGCGAGCAGAGCAGGGGTTTGCGACAGCTGAGTTTTGGTATCACCAGTCAGGCGGATGTCAGCGCAACCGCAGTGCATATAGATGCCGGCAATGGTTGCCATCAATTCCGTATTGTTAGCGAAAACGGCGCTATTGAAGTCGCGCTGAATCTACCGGGTCGGCATAACGTCCAGAATGCCCTGGCCGCAGCTGCTTGCGCTCTAGCACTGGACATACCGGCAGAGGTCATTAAAGCAGGTTTGGAACAGACCCAGGCCAGCAAAGGACGCTTGCAGATGAAACAGGGCCTTGCCGGTGCCTGCCTGTTTGATGACACCTATAACGCCAATCCCGTGTCGTTAGAGGCGGCGTTGACGCTGGTGGCCAATCGGGGCGGAAGGCACTGGCTGGTACTGGGAGATATGGGTGAATTGGGTGCAGATGCCGGTGAGTTGCACTTGCAAGCGGGCGAAAGAGCCCGGGAGCTCGGCTTCGAAAAACTTTATGCACTGGGTCGGCTGAGCAGTAAGGCCGTGGTCGGCTTTGGCCGTGGCGCTCGACATTTTGCCGATGCCGGATCACTGATTAAATCCCTGCGCCAGGAACTTGCTGAGGATGTGACAGTGTTGATCAAGGGATCCAGGGCAATGGCGATGGAAAATATTGTCAAAGCCCTGGTTGAGGAGCATCGCTGATGTTGTTTTGGTTTACTCAATATCTGGTGCGGTTTGATTCCGGGTTTAATGTATTTCAATACATCACCATGCGCAGTATTCTCGGGGCGCTGACTTCGTTATTCATTGCGCTCATCGTCGGTCCCTTTCTTATTGACTCCCTGAATAAATACCAGATAGGCCAGTTAATCAGAAGTGACGGCCCACAGACACATATTGAGAAGGCCGGCACACCGACTATGGGCGGCCTGTTAATCCTGATCTCTATCTCGGTCAGCACCCTCTGCTGGGCGGATCTCAGCAATCGATATATCTGGGTGGTATTTCTGGTCACCCTGGCATTCGGCGTCATCGGATGGGTTGATGATTATCGCAAGGTGGTCAAACGCGATCCCTCTGGTTTAGCGCCAAGATGGAAATATTTCTGGCAATCCGTGGCCGGAATCGCAGCTGCGGTCTATTTATATGTTACCGCGGGTGTTGCGACCGAAACTCATTTGATACTACCGTTCATAAAATCATTCAGTTTTGATCTGGGCTGGTTTTTTATCGTGTTGACCTATTTTGTCATCGTCGGCTCCAGCAACGGCGTGAATCTGACCGATGGGCTGGATGGTTTAGCCATATTACCGACAGTCATGGTGGCCGGGGCATTGGCGATTTTTGCCTATGTCACAGGTCGTATAGATTATGCACAATATCTCGGCATTCCCTATATACCGGGAGTTGGTGAAGTCAGTGTGTTTTGCGCGGCGATAGTCGGTTCCGGATTGGGATTTTTATGGTTTAACACCTACCCTGCCCAGGTATTCATGGGCGACATCGGTGCCCTGGCGCTGGGGGCGGCCATCGGTGTGGTTGCGGTCGTGGTCAGACAGGAGTTGGTGTTGTTCATCATGGGCGGTGTATTCGTCATGGAAACCGTTTCGGTGATACTGCAGGTGGGCTCATTCAAACTGACCGGGCGCAGGATTTTCCATATGGCGCCATTACATCACCATTACGAATTGAAAGGCTGGCCGGAACCCAGGGTGATTGTCCGTTTCTGGATTATTACCTTTATTCTCGTTTTGATCGGCTTGTCGAGCCTGAAGATTCGTTAATAACCATGAGTCTGGCGATTAACCATTTTACACGTATGACGAATGTAGAGAAAAAATTTGACCTGGTGATACTTGGTCTTGGCAAGACCGGGATCTCCTGCGCCAGATTTTTTTCCGGTCGTAATATGGCACTGGCGCTGATGGACAGTCGTATGCAGCCGCCTGGATTGGAAATGGCCAAAAACAGTTTTCCCGAGATTCCCGTCTACCTGGGGCAGTTTGATCAAAATGTTTTGCTCTCGGCCCGGGAATTAATCGTCAGTCCCGGCATCCCGATCTCGGATCCAGCTATCAGCCTGGCCACTAGTGCCGGTGTAGCGGTGGCCGGTGATATCGAAATCTTCTGCCGGCATGCGACCAGCCCGATCGTGGCCGTTACCGGATCGAACGGAAAAAGCACGGTGGCAAGTCTGATCCACAAGATGATTGAGGCCTCCGGACGGTCAGCAAAACTGGGTGGCAACATCGGCACCCCGGCGCTGGATCTCCTGCAGGGGCCTGAGCCTGAATTTTATGTGCTTGAACTTTCCAGTTTCCAGCTCGAGACCACCAGTTCACTGGATGCAGCCGCGGCTGTGGTGCTGAATATCAGTGAAGACCATATGGATCGCTATGCCAACCTGCAGGAATATGCCATCGCCAAGTTCCGGATCTATGACGGCAGCGGCACGCTGGTGATTAACCTCGATGATAAGATGGTGGGGACGTACTTCAGAAAAAACCGTAAGAGTATTTGCTTCACTGCGATGGAACCGGACAAAAATACCTACGGCGTCCGTAAGCTGGCGGGTCAGGAGGTTATCGCTTGGGGTGATGATGTAATTTGTCCGGTCAAGGATATTCCGATACAAGGCCGGCACAATATCGCCAACACCCTGGCGGCTTTGTCATTGGGTACCGCGATCGGATTACCCATGCCGGGCATGCTGGCCGGTTTGCGCGATTTTGTGGGTTTGCCGCACCGGTGTCAGTGGCTGCAACGGATCAACGGTGTGGACTGGTATAACGACTCGAAAGGGACCAACGTCGGTGCCAGTTGCGCCGCCATCGAAGGGCTGGCCGGCGATAATAATCTGATCCTGATCGCCGGCGGCGACGGCAAGGGCGCTGATTTCGCGCCATTGGCGTCTGCCGTCGTGGGCCGGGTCCGAGCTGCCATACTTATCGGTCGGGATGCACAACGGCTGGCTGCTGTCCTGGGTAAGGTTACGGCTGTGTATTTCGCCCTGGATATGGATGCCGCGGTCAGACTTGCCCATGAGCAATCCCGGCCGCAAGACATTGTGTTGTTATCGCCGGCCTGCGCCAGTCTCGATATGTTCAGCGATTACCAGCATCGTGGTGCTGTATTCGCGCAAGCTGTCGCGAGGATTGAACAGGCATAATGACCCGGCATCCCGCCTTCGGCTATAACCAGGCCTCCCGGATCCGGAAGCAGCCTGTGTACTATGACACCTGGCTAATCACTGTCATTTTATTTTTAATCGGCCTTGGACTGGTGCTGGTGTCATCTTCATCGATCTCAGTCGCGGAAAAGGCTCATGGCGAACAACTGTTTTTTTTCTGGCGCCAATTAGTCGCGGTCAGCATCGGTCTGGTGTGCGCCCTGGTGACTATCAGGATCCCGCTGATAGTCTGGCAGCGACTGAACATGTATCTATTGTTGTTGGGGATATTGTTGCTGGTTCTGGTTCTGATTCCTGGTGTCGGGAAAGAAGTTAACGGTAGTATGCGCTGGGTCAAACTGGGTTCCTACAGCCTGCAAAGCTCCGAGCTGGTCCGGATCATCATGATAATTTATCTGGCCGGTTATCTGCTGCGCCATGGTGAAAAACTCCGCCAGAGTCTGGCCGGATTCATCGTCCCCGTCAGTGTTGTTACGACACTGGCCGCGTTACTGTTGCTTGAACCAGACTTCGGGACGGCAGTGGTTTATTTTGCAGCAGCATTAGGCATGCTGTTCGTAGGCGGGGTACCGTTAAGCCGGTTTGTCGCCTGGGTCATGGTCGCGGGCATGGCGCTGGTCACCCTGGCATTAGGTTCCGCTTACCGGCTGCAACGCCTGGTCAGTTTCATGGATCCATGGTCAGATCCCGATAATACCGGCTTCCAATTGATACAGGCACTGGTAGCCTTCGGTCGCGGAGAGTGGCTCGGCGTTGGTTTGGGCAGCAGTGTGCAGAAACTGTTTTATTTACCGGAGGCGCATACGGATTTCATTTTCGCCGTGCTGGCGGAAGAACTCGGTTTGCTCGGGAGTGTAACCGTTATTCTCCTGTTCTTTTTTATCGTCTGGCGATCATTTGTCATCGCCCAGGTGGCCGAAGAGCTGGATAAAAAGTTCGCTGCCTATTTGGCTTATGGCATAGGCCTGATGATAGGCATGCAAGCCTTCATCAATATGGGGGTCAACATGGGGTTGTTACCGACCAAGGGGTTGACGCTGCCGTTTGTGAGTTATGGTGGTAATAGTGTGATCAGTAACTGCATACTCATCGGATTGTTGTTACGAATTGAATACGAAAATCATTTCACCGGCACTGCCAGACTGCCGGAGGTGGTGAACACCTATGCCGCATAAATCGGTATTGATCATGGCAGGTGGTACAGGTGGTCATGTTTACCCGGCTTTGGCGGTCGCAGACTATCTGAGACAGCACGCGGTAACTGTTGTCTGGCTGGGTACCAGCCACGGGATTGAATCCAGGTTGGTCTCGGCGCGAGGCTATCAATTGCTCACCATTGGCATCAGCGGTCTGCGCGGCAAAGGGATCTGGAAATGGTTTAAGGCCCCGTTAATGATCCTGGCAGCGGTGATTAACGCCTTATTTATCATCAGGCGCATGAAACCGGATGCAGTTCTGGGAATGGGTGGTTTCGTTAGCGGACCGGGTGGTATTGCCGCCTGGCTGTCGGGAATACCACTCTATATTCATGAGCAAAATTCGATATTGGGACTCACTAACCGCCTGCTCGCGCCACTGGCTGATGCGGTGATGGAGGGTTTCCCCGGGACATTTACGGCGAGTACACACGTTCATACAACGGGAAATCCTGTCCGCGCCGATTTGCAGGCATTGCCCGATCCGGAACAAAGGCTGCGTGACCGGGTGACCGGTCCTCTGCATTTGCTGGTTATCGGCGGCAGTCAGGGCGCCAGGTTTTTTAACGACCTGCTGCCCGCGGCGCTCACCTGCCTGGATGCAAATGTCCAGATTGAGATCTGGCATCAAACCGGGGAGTGCAATTATACCAGGGCAAAGGAAAATTATGCTGCGATCAAAACCTCATGCCAGGTTCGCATCGATCCTTACATTGATGATATGGCAGCGGCATACACCTGGGCGGACATCGTCCTGTGTCGGGCCGGGGCCTTGACGATAGCGGAACTATGCGCGGTGGGTATCGCCTCCATTCTGGTGCCATTTCCGTATGCTGTTGATGATCACCAGACAACCAATGCCAGGTTTTTGAGTGAACAGGGCGGAGCGCTGTTGTTCTCGGAAGCGGAACTCGAAGCGCAAAAACTGGTGGCCGTGCTGAGTGATTACAGCCTTGCCAGGGACAAACTGATACAGATGGCCAAATCGGCGAGGCAGTTGGCCAAACCGGACGCGACTCGGACCGTTGGGGACATCTGCATGGGGGGAGCGTATGCCTGATCGGAATGGTCATACTATGGGTCGGGTACGGCATATCCATTTCGTCGGCATCGGTGGCGCGGGCATGAGTGGTATCGCTGAAGTGCTGCACAATCTGGGTTATATAGTGTCGGGCACGGATCAGAACGAAAGTCGCACCACGAAACACTTGCGGGAACTTGGTCTCAAGGTCAGCCTGGGACATAGCGCCAGTCATATTAATGGCAGTGACGTGGTGGTCTATTCTAGCGCCGTTGCTGCCGATAATCCGGAATTACAATCCGCGCGGCAAAAACGCATACCCGTGATCCGCCGCGCACAAATGCTGGCGGAACTGATGCGTTTCCAGTCAGGTATCGCGGTTGCCGGTACGCACGGCAAGACCACGACCACCAGCCTTATCGCCAGTCTGCTGGCTGAAGGCGGATTCGATCCGACCTATGTCATCGGCGGGTTGCTCAACAGCGCCGGTTCTCATGCCAGACTGGGTGCGGGAAAATATCTGGTGGCAGAAGCGGACGAGAGTGACGCATCGTTTCATCATCTGCAGCCCGTCATTGCAGTGTTGACCAATATCGATCCGGAACACCTTGAAAATTATGCTGGTGACTTCGCGCTGCTGAAGCGCAATTTCGTGGAGTTTCTGAATCGCCTGCCATTCTACGGTCTGGCTGTTGTCTGTGTCGACAATGCCGGCTCCAGGGAGGTTATAGAGAAGATTGCCAATTCCTTTATCACTTATGGAATCGATAACACGGCGGACTTCACTGCCCGTAATATACGCTACGATAAAAGCACGACGGTGTTTGAAGTATGCCATGGCGAGCCGGATCAGAGTTTTGAAGTAAAACTGAATCTGCCGGGTAAACATAATGTACTCAATGCACTGGCCGCGTTGGCGGTTGCCACGGAACTCGGTATCGACCGGGGGGTTATGACTAGGGCCTTGGCGAATTTTCAGGGTATCGGCAGGCGCTGCCAGATCCTGGGCGAGATCCGTATCAATCATAAATCCGTGCTGTTGATCGATGACTATGCCCATCATCCGGCCGAGATTGCCGCAACACTGGCGGCGGTAAAATCTGGCTGGCCCGGTAGACGCCTGGTAGTGATTTTCCAGCCCCATCGGTATACACGCACCCGGGATTTATTCGCGGAATTCGCCGCGATCCTGGCGACTGTAGATGTGTTGATTCTGCTGGGTATTTACGCCGCGGGAGAGGTTCCAATCGCAGGTGTGACCGGCGCCGTGCTGGCGCAGGCTATCCAGGCGCAAGGCAAAATCACTCCCCTGTATAGAGAAAATCTCGCCGATGTCCATGTGGTGATTCCAGAATTAGTGCGAGACCAGGATATTTTATTAATCCTCGGCGCGGGCAGTATTGGTTCACTCGGTGGTAACTTGCTGAATCAATACGGATCGACTGTCCATTGAGGTGTATGTGTTAACGGCAGGATATTTACATGATGAAATCAAACTGAGCCCGGTGGCTATGGCGGAACGAACAGACGAAGCAACCTTGCGTGGTGTCGTGAAGTTGCAGGAGCCGATGTCCAAACACACCTCCTGGCGTGCCGGCGGTTGCGCTGATAGATTTTATATACCTGCTGATCTGGCTGATCTGTCACAGTATTTATCGCAATGTCAGCATGATGAAGCCCTGATCTGGATGGGTTTGGGCAGTAATTTACTGGTACGTGATGGCGGCTACAGGGGCACAGTAATCGCTGTTTCCGGCGTGCTGGATGAAATTTTTATGAGCGGCACTAACGTCATTAAGGTTGGGGCTGGCACCAGCTGTAATAAATTCGCGCGCCATGCAGTGCAGGCGGGATTAAGGGGAATTGAATTCCTGGCCGGTATCCCGGGTACCATCGGCGGCGCCCTGGCCATGAATGCCGGCGCTTTCGGCGGTGAGACCTGGGACTACGTTAAGTGTGCTACCACGATCAGCCGTAACGGGACGATACGTACCAGAGCCCGCGATGAATTCGAAGTAAGTTACCGTTTTGTGAATCTGTCCGATGATGAATGGTTTATGTCCGCGGAGTTTCAACTGCCGCCGGATTCCAACAAAACCGCTTCTATCCGCCTGCGGGAATTACTGGCTAAACGGTCGGTATCCCAGCCGACCGGTCAATTCAGCTGTGGTTCGGTATTCCGCAATCCAGCAGGTGATTACGCCGGACGTTTGATCGATGTCTGTGACCTGAAGGGAATGAGCGTTGGCAAGGCCCGCGTTTCCGAAAAACACGCAAACTTCATCATCAACGAAGGCGGGGCCAGCGCCGGGGAGATAGAACATTTGATTAAAATAATTCAACAACGGGTGAGGGAACAAACTGGAGTCGATCTGGAACCGGAAGTGCGGATTATCGGGGAAACAGTGGCGCCATGAAAAATAATGAGGTTCGGACATGAGAATTCAAGCTGCCGAAGCTTATGGTGAGGATAATCTCATGGTGGATTCCAAGGCTCCATCGCTAAAGAAGATCAGATCCAGCCTGTTGCTGATGCTGCTGATTATTGTGTCGATGGTGTGGGCGTTAATGACCTTGATGCGACCTGACATATTGCCGATTAAAAAGGTCAGGGTTGAAGGTGAGTTTCAGCAGCTGGCCCCTGATCGGCTGGAGGCGATAGTAACGGATACAGTACGAGGCGGGTTTTTTAACGTTAATGTGGAAGTGATTAAGAAAATATTGCTAATGGATCCATGGGTGCACCAGGTTACAGTGCTCAGAAACTGGCCTGATAGATTGACGGTGCAGGTTTCCGAGCAGGTGGCAGTAGCTCGCTGGGGCGACTCGGGTTTGATCAATCCGGATGGAGTGTTATTTACACCCGAGCCATACACCTATCCGGAAGGTTTGCCGGTATTACGCGGGCCGACCGAGACCTATGGCCAGATGTTGTCGCAATATCAGGAGTTCCAGAAAGTCCTCATGGACACCGGTTATGTAATCAGCGGGTTGACTCTTAATGATCGACGTTCGTGGACAATGCGCTTATCTAACGGTCCGCTCTTAATACTCGGTAGAAAAAATATTCTGAATAGACTGGCAAGATTCGTAACGTATCTTAAATCAGGACCATCGGAAAACCTGCAGGAAATGGAAACTGTCGACTTGCGTTATACGAACGGTTTCGCGGTCAGATGGAAATATAAATTATATAACTCTGAGTTAGGGCAGAATCATGGCTAAAAAAGCTGATAAAAATCTGATTGTTGGACTGGATATCGGAACTTCCAAGGTGGTGGCAATTGTTGGCGAAGTAACATCCAGCGACGAGATTGAAATCATCGGGCTAGGATCAAGCCAATCCCGGGGTCTGAAAAAAGGTGTTGTTGTAAATATTGAATCGACGGTGCAGACAATTCAGCGCGCCATCGAGGAAGCCGAACTGATGGCTGGGTGCGAAATTCATTCGGTCTATGCGGGCATAGCCGGCAGCCATATAAGAAGTCTCAATTCTCACGGGATAGTTGCTATCAGGGACAACGAAGTATCAATAGGAGATGTCGACCGTGTCATTGATGCAGCACGGGCTGTGGCGATACCTGCGGATCAAAAGATATTGCATATTTTGCCACAGGAGTTCGTCATCGATAGTCAGGAAGGTATCAAAGAACCGATCGGTATGTCCGGTGTCAGGCTCGAGGCCAAGGTGCATATGGTCACGGGATCCGTCAGTTCAGCGCAAAATATCATCAAATGCGTCAGGCGCTGTGGCCTAGAGGTCGATGACATCATTCTTGAACAATTGGCTTCCAGCGCCGCTGTATTGACTGAGGATGAAAAGAATCTAGGTGTCTGCCTGGTTGATATCGGTGGAGGTACTACCGACATCGCGATCTTTACTGACGGATCAATTCATCATACCGCGGTTATTCCTATCGCCGGCGATCAGGTGACTAATGATATAGCCGTAGCCCTGAGAACGCCTACACAGCATGCCGAAGATATCAAGGTCAGATATGCCTGCGCCCTGACCCAATTGGCAAATCGTGAGGAAACCATAGAGGTCCCCAGCGTCGGAGACAGGCCAGCGCGACGATTGGCGAGGCAAACGCTCGCGGAGGTGGTTCAGCCCAGATATGAGGAGCTGTTTTCACTGGTGCAAGCCGAATTAAGACGCAGTGGTTATGAGGAATTGATTGCGGCTGGTGTGGTGTTAACCGGTGGCAGCGCCAAGATGGAAGGCGCCGTGGAACTGGCAGAAGAAATATTTCATATGCCGGTCAGAGTTGGCGTCCCCCAGTTTGTCAGCGGCTTATCAGATGTTGTCAAAAATCCGATTTATTCTACTGGAGTCGGATTATTGTTGTTTGGTCAGAAGCAGTTACGAAATGCCATACCAGGAGTGAATTTTGACAGTAGTGTCAAGGGAGTCTGGCAGAGGATGCGCAATTGGTTTCAAGGTACCTTTTAGTTGTCATTATTATTATTAATCTAGAGGAGGATCCGGAATGTTTGAATTAGTTGATGCAGCCAATCAGACTGCGGTTATAAAAGTTATTGGAGTAGGTGGTGGTGGGGGTAATGCCATCGAACATATGGTGAAAGCAGAAATTGAGGGGGTTGAATTCATCTGCAGCAACACAGATGCGCAGGCGTTAAAGAACTCTTCGGCAAAGACGATTCTGCAAATGGGCGCCAGCGTTACCAAGGGTCTGGGTGCGGGGGCTAATCCGGATGTCGGCCGTCAGGCTGCGCTGGAAGATCGGGATCGGATTATGGATATTCTGGAGGGGGCTGACATGATATTTATTACCGCCGGGATGGGCGGCGGAACCGGTACGGGAGCGGCGCCGATAGTCGCCCAGGTCGCCAAGGAAATGGGTATCCTGACCGTGGCGGTGGTAACGCGACCGTTTTCCTTTGAAGGTAAAAAGCGGGCACAAATTGCCGACAACGGTATCCGGGAATTAAGTCAATTTGTGGATTCGCTGATCACCATACCAAATGAGAAATTATTAACCGTTCTGGGCCGTGATGTCAGCTTGCTCAATGCCTTCAGCGCCGCCAATGATGTATTGCTGGGTGCGGTACAGGGTATCGCGCAACTGATCACATGCCCCGGCCTGATTAATGTCGATTTTGCCGACGTCCGTACCGTCATGTCGGAAATGGGTATGGCCATGATGGGATCAGGTAAAGCGCAAGGGGAAGATCGTGCCGTTGTGGCAGCCGAAGCCGCAATTTCAAGCCCGCTATTGGAGGATGTCAATCTTACCGGAGCCAAGGGTATCTTGGTGAACATTACTGCAGGTATGGACCTGACTATCGGTGAATTCGATGAAGTAGGTAAAACCATCAAACAATTCGCTTCAGAAAACGCGACCGTCGTGGTCGGTACGGTAATCGATCCGGAGTTAAGTGGAGAGATGCGGGTAACTATCGTAGCTACCGGTTTAGGACAATTTTCTGCCCGTCAGGATGATTTATCCCGGGTAAAACTGGTCCAACCAACCATTGGTGGCGTGGATTATAAGGAGTTGGAAAGACCGACCATCATGCGTAATCAGGGGCCCAAAGCGAACATTAACCCCCTGCATGAAGATCCGGAGTATCTGGATATTCCAGCTTTTTTACGCCGACAAGCCGATTAAAATCCGTTAAAATCTTCTAAAATCATTAAAAACGCTCGTGGAGGTGATATCAAAATAAGCTAAAGCTTGACAGATACACGATTTGTCCGTAAAAAAGCAGGTTGGGACCTCTTTGGGGGAGGTCGGGGAAGATTACGACAAAACATTAATGATAAAGCAAAGAACATTGAAAAATGTCATCCGGGCGACTGGTGTCGGACTGCATACCGGTAAAAAGGTGTATTTAACGCTACGACCGGCGCCTGCTAATGCAGGCATCATATTCCGCAGAGTTGATCTGGATGTACCGGTTGAAATCCGGGCCTGCCCCAAGAATGTCGGCGATACAACATTATCGACAACTCTTGTCAAAGATAATATCCGCATATCCACAGTCGAACATTTACTTTCAGCACTGGCAGGTTTTGGCATTGATAATGCCTATATTGATACCAGTGCCGACGAAATACCTATCATGGATGGCAGTGCCGGCCCGTTTGTATTTTTGATTCAATCGGCGGGTATAGAAGAACAGAATGCCTTAAAGCAGTTCATGCGTATCAAGAAAAGAGTCTATGTGGAAAACGACGACAAGTGGGCCTTGTTTGAACCGTTCAATGGATTCAAAGTCGGATTTACCATACAGTTTTCGCATCCAGCCTTCACCGTGAAGAACTGTCAGGCGGAGATTGATTTTTCCACTACATCCTTTGTCAAGGAAGTCAGCCGGGCCAGAACTTTCGGGTTCATGCGCGATGTTGAATTACTGCGACAAAACAATTTAATCCTTGGCGGCAGCCTGGATAACGCGGTAGTCGTGGATGAATACCGTATATTAAATGAAGACGGACTTCGATATGAAGATGAGTGCGTTAAACACAAGATACTTGATGCGATTGGCGACCTGTATTTGCTGGGACATAGTTTAATCGGTTCGTTCAAGGGATATAAATCCGGACATGAGCTGAATAATCGCTTGTTAAAGAAGTTGCTGGCCACCAAGTCAGCGTGGGAACTTGTCAGTTATGAGGATGAAAACAAAGTACCCATCTCTTTTATGCAGCCAATTCCGGCTGTCTAATGTAACTAAAATAAAATAATTACAATAATAATCAAAAGCCAACGTGATGTTTGGCGAGGTTGAAAAGGGAAGTTCGAAGTTTGTGGTCTTTTATTGATCGGGCTGTATTTTCGATAAGTTTTGTTGTGCTTTGAGAAAGACAGTTCATGCGTTTTACAGGTTCGCTGTCGGTGTTCTGGATAACGACCTTTATACGTACGGATTTCAGCTCATTAAGTCCACAGTTTTGTCTGACAATATTAAGAATATTCTGTATGTTGAAGCGCAACCTTGATGCCCATGCCGGACTGTCCGTATGCAACATCAAGGAGTCATTGGAATAATTCGCTACGTGCAAATGCTCTGATAATGGTGGACCAAGTTCAGAGCGAAGCCTGCTCTGACATATAAGAATACGGGAGACTTGTCCAACTAATTTGGATAATGACTGAGAACGACTGCTCAGGAAATCATTAATTGTCGCGGGATGATATTTATCGCTGGGCATATAGATAGCTTATAGCAAATCACAATGAAAATTATAATATTATCTAATACAAGAAGCCGGAGCCGGAGTATCTACTTGAATCCGGTTGTTGCTGTTATTATTTCGTGTGCTTTTGTTGGTTCAATTTCCATGGGGATATTTTTCTCAGGAATACAGTATGCGAAATATAATTCGACCGAATTCCTGAAGTCTATACGAGCGCAGACTTATTCAGGTTGGGAGGAAAAAATCAAAGCGCAGGAAGCTCAGATAGATAAACTCAAATTAACTGCGGAAAAATCGATGGATGCCATGGCGAGCAGGCTAAGTCTGTTGCAGGGACATGTCTATCGTCTCGATGCCCTTGGCTCACGCCTGGCATCGATGGCCAAGCTTGATGAGTTTGAGTTTGGACTGGATAATCCGCCGGGCTTGGGTGGGCCGACTCCCAGCATTCAGCTGCAATCCATCAATATTCCGGATTTTCTGGTGACACTGGAGGAATTGGAAAAAAATATACAGGATCGTAGCGAAAAATTATCGGCAATAGAATCCATGCTGATTAATCGCACTTTGCAGGAGCAAACCCTGCCCACCGGTAATCCCGTGCAAGGCGGCTGGTTATCCTCGATATTTGGATATCGGTCGGACCCGATAACTGGCAAACAGGAATTTCATGAAGGTCTTGATTTTTCGGGAAAGCCTGGCACACCGATATCCGCGGTAGCCGCCGGCATTGTTACATGGTCCGGCCCGAGGTTGGGTTATGGCAATCAGGTTGAAATAAACCACGGTAGCGGAAATATCACCCGCTATGCGCATAACGCCAAAAATCTTGTTAACGTGGGTGATAAAGTGGAAAAGGGAGAAGTAATCGCAATTATGGGAAGCTCCGGACGTAGCACCGGTACCCATGTTCATTTCGAGGTGCTAAAAAACGGTGTTCTGGTAAACCCGAAAAACGTTATAGTTTCTAATTAAGTTTCAGTTGCCATCCTCCGGCATCATTTTCCAAAGTCACGGGAAATTGTCGCTTCAATACGTGATATAATCACCTCCAACTCTGGTTGTCCCGGCATCACGGGAATGCAGCGGTTAATGTAAATAGATTTATTAATGTTGTTTATATCGAATCAATTTCAAAAATAATATCCAGCCTGTTAATTCCAAGATTCTATGTTATCGAGATTATTTGCAAAAATATTTGGCAGCAGGAATGAACGTATACTAAAGCGTCTGCGAAGCAATATCGCCAGAATTAATTCACTGGAAGAGGAAATTTCAAAACTGTCGGAGTCAGAGTTCCCCAAAAGAACTAATTTCCTGAGGGAGCGGTACTCAAAAGGCGAAACTTTGGATGACGTGTTGCCAGAAGCCTTTGCTCTGGTTCGTGAAGCAGGCAAGCGAACGGTTAATATGCGTCACTTTGACATGCAATTGATAGGCGGTATGGTATTGCATGAGGGCAATATCGCGGAAATGAGGACTGGCGAAGGTAAGACTCTGGTTGCGACTTTATCCGCGTATCTGAATGCCTTGTCTGGGAAGGGTGTACATATTATCACTGTAAATGATTATCTGGCCCGGCGCGACGCGGAATGGATGGGTAAGATTTATAACTACCTTGGCATGAGTACTGGCGTGATCGTGACCGGACTGTCCAATGAGGAACGCAGACAGGCCTATGCCGCCGATATCACCTACGGCACCAATAATGAATTCGGGTTTGATTACCTGCGTGACAATATGAAATTTACCAAGCAGGAACAGGTAATGCGGGAATTAAACTATGCCATAGTTGACGAAGTGGATTCAATCCTGATTGACGAGGCGCGGACACCATTAATCATTTCCGGTTCAGTGGACGATCGTTCTGATCTGTATACGAGTATTAATAAGATTATTCCAATGCTGTCCCGGCAAACAACTGAGGGCGGGGCTGGTGACTACACGGTGGAGGAAAAATCGAGGCAGGCTTATCTGACGGAGTCGGGTATTGATAATGTTGAAACCGTGTTTCTCCAGGCTGGCATCATACAAAAAAGGCAGAGTCTTTATGATCCGGTCAATATACCCGTCCTGCATCATTTAAATGCGGCCCTGCGGGCACACACCCTGTTTCATAATAATATTGACTATATCGTCAAGGATAATGAAGTTGTGATAGTTGATGAATTTACCGGTAGAACCATGCCTGGTCGCCGCTGGTCCGAAGGATTGCATCAGGCTATAGAGGCCAAGGAAGGAGTGCCGATACAAAATGAAAATCAGACACTGGCTACTATCACCTATCAAAATTATTTTCGTCTTTATAATAAGCTGTCCGGCATGACCGGAACTGCTGATACCGAAGCTTATGAATTTCAGCAAATCTACAAACTTGAAGTGGTGGTGATACCTACCCATATGCCAATGATCAGGGATGATCAGTCCGACGTTATTTATTTAAAAGCCAGGGAAAAGTTCACGGCGATTATCGCGGATATCAAGGACTGCCTTAATCGTGTACAACCAGTATTGGTGGGTACGGTTTCCATTGAGGTATCGGAACTATTATCGGACATGCTGAAACGGGATAAAATCAAGCATCAGGTACTGAATGCCAAATATCATGAAAGGGAAGCAGATATCATTGCCCAGGCCGGCCGTCCCGGTACCGTAACCATAGCCACCAATATGGCTGGTCGCGGTACTGATATTGTTCTCGGCGGTAATTATGAAGCTGAACTGAAAAAACTCGAGCAGCCAGATGCGGCAACCATTACCAAATTGAGGGCGGATTGGCAATCACTGCATAATGAGGTAATTGCCAGTGGGGGGTTACGAATAATCGGTACGGAAAGACATGAGTCCAGAAGAATAGATAATCAACTGCGTGGTCGCTCCGGCAGACAGGGAGACCCGGGATCCAGCCGCTTTTATTTATCCCTTGAGGATAATCTGATGCGTATCTTCGCCTCGGATAAAGTCAGCGCTATCATGCAAAGATTGGGCATGGAGGAGGGTGAGGCCATTGAATCCAACCTGGTATCCAAGGCGATTGAAAATGCACAGCGGAAAGTAGAAGCTCATAATTTCGATATAAGAAAGCATTTGCTCGAATATGACGACGTCGCCAATGATCAACGTAAAGTGATCTATGAATGGCGCAACGACTTGCTGGAAATCGATGATATCTCGGATGAAATCAAGCGTATGCGGGAAGATGTCATCAACGCAGTGATTAACCTCTATATTCCGCCTGACAGTATGCCTGAACAGTGGGATGTGCAGGGTTTGACTGAGGCGGTTGAGCATGAGTTTCGATGCCGATTACCGATCAAAAAATGGCTGGATGATGATGAGGAGCTGCATGGAGAAACTTTAACGGCGAAGCTGTTGCAGGCCATCTTTGCGACGATGGCCGAAAAAGAAAAGCTGGTGCCATCGGATCTGATGCGGCGGCTGGAAAAAGATATCATGCTGGATGTGCTCGATCGCCACTGGAAAGAGCATCTGGTAGCGATGGATTATTTGCGTCAGGGTATCGGCTTGCGCGGTTATGCCGCCAAAAACCCTAAACAGGAATACAAGCGTGAGGCTTTTGCCATGTTTGGGGAGATGCTGAAAAATATCAAAAATGATGTGGTCGGCATTCTCTCCAAGGTGCACGTCCGGACGGAAGCCGATGTTGATCTTGTAGAACGCAAACCAGAACCTCAGCAAGTGACCTATAATCATCCCGCGGCCCCCAACGCCTTGACGGGGGCCAGTGCCGAAGCCGAGAAACCAGAGCCAGTCAAGCAACCTTTTGTCAGAGGCGATCGCAAGGTAGGTCGCAATGAACCTTGCCCCTGTGGTTCTGGCAAAAAATATAAACAATGTCACGGCAAACTGGCATGATTGTTACTGGTAGGTGAGCAGATGGCCGTTGGTTTGTCAGAGCCCGTAGTATTGTTGCCCGTGCCCGGGATAAGATTGGCAGCCTGTTCGGCAGGTCTGTATCGTAAGCAGCGACCGGATTTAGCCCTTCTGGCATTAGATGAGGGTACCGTAAGCGCTGCTGTATTTACCTGCAATCAATTTTGTGCCGCGCCGGTGCAGATAGCGAGGCAACACCTTAAGCAATCTAACCCGCTCTATTACATAATCAATGCCGGAAATGCAAACGCCGGAACCGGTAAGCGGGGCATAGAAGATGCGACCCGGATATGTCAGGAACTGTCGACCATCACCGGTTGCGATAGCTCAGCCGTTTTGCCATTTTCCACCGGTGTGATTGGTGAATATTTGCCAGTAACGAAAATGCTGGAAAAAATTCCCGGATTATATGCATCTCTTGCAGCAGATAACTGGCTGACGGCCGTAAGGGCAATCATGACAACCGATACCATAGCCAAAGCTGCATCAAGACAGGTTGTTATCGATGGTTGTACGGTGACAATATCGGGCATCGCCAAGGGTTCAGGGATGATCAGGCCGGATATGGCGACTATGCTGGCATTTATTTGCACGGATGTACTAGCAGATCGGATAACATTGGATCGCATCCTAAGTAATGCGGTGTCTAAGTCCTTTAACCGCATTAGCGTTGATGGTGATAGCTCCACGAATGATGCCTGTATGCTTGCGGCTACCGGAAAAAGCGGATGTGAAATCATTCAAAATCAGCATAGCAGGAATATGTTTGAGCAGGCGCTTACAGAAGTATTTATTCAACTGGCGCAAGCAATTGTCAGAGATGGGGAAGGTGCGACAAAATTTATAACCATAGAAGTAAATGAAGGACGCAACAACCACGAATGCCTGCAAGTGGCTTACGCAATTGCAAATTCGCCATTAGTCAAGACGGCCTTTTTTGCCTCGGATCCAAATTGGGGCAGAATCCTGGCGGCAATCGGCCGGGCCGGAATTCCCGAACTGGCTATTACTCGCATTTCTGTTTATCTGGGAGATGTCTGTATCGTTGAGAGCGGTGTCAGGGCGGCGCAATATTCCGAGAGCGCCGGACAGGCAGTTATGAAGCAACAGGAGATAACCTTAAGGGTATGTCTTGGTAGGGGTAAAGTAACGGAAACCATCTGGTCCTGTGACTTGTCACACGATTATGTCAGGATTAACGCTGAATACAGATCTTGATTCAGTAAGGGGTTCATATGAGAAATAGTATTACCCTTTGCAGTTTTGATATCCATTGTCCTGGTTGAAATCTACCGTGCCTGTGCCCAGGCTGAATATAGCCGTAGGTGTAATCCTGGAGCAGTCCACTGATAAAGTACTGGTTGCAAGAAGGCCGGAACACGTTCATTTGGGCGGTTTATGGGAGTTTCCCGGGGGTAAGATACAGTCTGAAGAATCAGTCCCGGCAGCACTGGAGCGAGAGTTACAGGAGGAACTGCACATCACAGTAAAGCAGGCGCGGCCATTGATTAAAGTCAATCACGATTATCCGGAAAAATCAGTGCAGTTGGATGTTTGGCTGGTGTCTTCCTGGAGCGGAACGCCAGTCGGCAGGGAGGGTCAAAAAATCAGATGGGTTGATAAAGGCGCTCTTGCCGAGCTTGAATTTCCAGTGGCGGACAGACCAATCATAACCGCCGTCAATCTTCCTTCACTATACGCAATAACGCCTGACTTGCTGGATTACGACCAGAAATTTCTGTGTAGCTTTGAAAAGCTATTGGCATCCGGTTTAAAACTCGTTCAGTTTAGAAACAAGGGATTAGACAAACAAACAAAATCGGAAATCATCAAACAAATGTTTGAGTTGTGTAGTAATCACCATTGCCGTCTGCTGGTTAATGGAATACCGGATCAGGGGTTATTCGATAACGTCCATGGCGTACACTTATCCAGTAGTGAACTGTTAAATCTTAAATCCAGACCGCTGAGTACAGACTATTTAATTGCCGCCTCCTGCCATAATTCTCAGGAACTTGAGCACGCCGCCCGGATTGGGGTTGATTTTGCAGTGCTATCGCCGGTGAACAAAACCGCAACCCACCCAGAGGTTACGCCGTTAGGTTGGGATGGTTTTGCTGACCTGGTGGAACAAGCCAGGATTCCGGTTTATGCCCTGGGAGGCATGCGGAAATCCGATATTGACAAGGCGCAATCTAGTGGTGGACAAGGTGTGGCGATGATTCGAGGATTATGGAAATGCGATTAATGTCTGGTGTCTGAATTTTCCGATTCAATCCAGGTTTCAGGGTGGTCCTGCTCCACAACACTGTAATTACCGGCCAACCAGTCTCCTAAATCAATCAATCTGCATCGTTCACTGCAAAATGGCAGATGTTTGTTGTCGGACTTTACTTGATTATTACAGGTAGGACATTTGCTGATCATAAGATGCAACAGTGCAACTCAAACTGGACATTATCCTTCGTTTGGATTGGCCTTTCTGATGTGGAAGGTTGCTCCATGAAGCGAATGGCAAACCGATGTTTGCCACCACTGATCTCGGGATAGTATTTTGATTCACGTGGTAAAACAACTCTGATGAGATGGCAAGCAACATTTGCCTCTATTTGCTTCTGGTAGAAACCTCTTTCTGCCACTTCGCTGCTGGGAGTATTACTGTTTCTAATCATTTGCAGGCTTAACTGAATGCTGTCCCTGAGTAAAAAAAGATCTTTCTGCCAGTCGTGGAATTCATTAAATTTTTCCTGGGAAGATTTATGCAGCCAGTAAAAATAGCCAGGTATGTCAAAATTACATGTGCCGCCGGGAATCGCGATTCTTTGTTTGATTGACATCAGGAATTCATTCTGGCGTAGATTTACCCCTGGCTGATAGGAACTGTCGCGCAATATGACAAGATAATTATCAAGCTTGCTTAAGATGATTTTGAGTTTGTGATTATCGACGGCGGGGGAGTTTCCCAGAGCGTTCAGTGTATTTGCGTGTCGTTCCAGTTCTTTAATCAGTTCTGATTTAAGGTCCGAGCGGGTGATGAAATCTATTATTTCAATCAAAGTGGTGATGGCATTGCGGCTGTCCCATTCACTGGTGCCATTAATGTAATGTGCAATCTGGTTGAATAAATGTTCCATTCGCAAGAATGACCGTATCCGCTCATTCAAAGGTTGTTCATATGTGATTATGTTATCCACGGTTAAATCATTCAAATCAAGTCAGACATCTTTGTTGATCAGCCAATTGTAAATATTTATCATGTAATAGACGTACTTGAGACTGTAATGATGCGATATCGGCATCATTAATGATGACATCATCAGCTCGTTCCAACCTTTGTTTTCGGCTAATTTGTGTAGCGATGATATTCTGTACATCCTCACAGTCGACACCATCCCTGCTGGCGGCCCGGGCGATCTGTAATTTCTCGGGGGCATCAATCACCAGTATTCTGTCGATATTGTATGCTGAATTGCCTTCAAATAATAAGGGTATACTGATGATGCTGTAAGGGTGGCTGTTTTTCATGATACGTTGATCTATCTCAGTACGTACCAGTGGATGCAGTATCGCTTCCAGCCGGGTTTTTAATTCCGCGTTTGAGAATATCATCTGGCGAATAAGAGGACGGCGTAACTCTTGATTTTCATCAACTACTTCCGTCCCAAACAACTGAAGTATTGCTTGGTAGGCAGGTTTTCCAGAGCCGGATAACTCGCGGACTATGATGTCAGCATCGATAATTCTGGCACCCAGCTTTTCGAACATATTTGTTACCGTGGTTTTGCCGCTACCGATGCCGCCTGTCAAACCGACACGGTACATCCGGCTCAATTACCCGCACTCCAGCGCAAATATAATATATTGATGTCGTGCCCCCAGAATAAGGCAATCCAGCCGGCAAGGGCGAGATAAGGGCCAAAAGGTATCGGTATATTTTTGTCGTGAGTCTTTGACATTATTAACCCGATCCCTATGATGGCGCCGGCAAGGGATGATAATAATATAATCAATGGCAACATTTGCCAGCCCAGCCAGGCTCCAAGCATGGCCAGTAATTTAAAATCACCATACCCCATGCCTTCTTTACCGGTTAATAATTTGAAAACCTTGTATACCGTCCACAGGCTGCAATAGCCAGCCATCGCTCCAATCAGACTGGAATGAATATTGGTAAATACTCCGTACAGATTTGTCAGTATCCCCAGCCACAGAAACGGGAGGGTAATGTCATCAGGTAATAACTGCTGGTCGATGTCGATGACACTCAGCGTTAGTAAGGCCCAGGCGAGTAATGCCGCCAGTAACGCATGTGTCCCGAATCCAAAGTGCCAGGCGCTGAATAGAGCCAGGATACCACTGGTTAATTCAATGACGGGATAACGGACACCAATGGGATGATGACAGGCTGAACATTTGCCGCCCAAGACCAGATAACTGACTACCGGGATGTTTTCTATTGCAGCTATTTTATGGCTACATTGTGGACACTGCGATCTGGGTGTAATGAGACTCAGGTATTCAGCAGGCACTGATGCAGGGGTATCAAGTTTCAGCAAGGCGCGGCACTGTTGTTGCCAATCGCTTTCCAGCATTTTCGGTAGCCGGTAAATCACCACATTCAGGAAACTGCCGACGATAAGACCGAAGACGGCCATACTGATATAAAAGGTAATAGGAGAATTCTGTAAATAATCAAAAAGGTACATGAAGGGTTTATTCTTATATCGTACTTATTTACATCCATGCCGATACATGAATGTTGAAAACCCGGTCAAAAGATGACCGATTCGCAAATGATGTCTGGATTTAGACGACGGCGCCCATTTTGAATATGGGCAGATACATACCGACCACGATACCGCCGATGACAACGCCCAAAAAGGCCATAATCATCGGTTCCAGCAGGCTGGTCAGGGCGCCAACCGCGTCGTCAACTTCCTGTTCATACCAGTCAGCGACTTTGCCGAGCATGGCATCGATGGCGCCGGATTCCTCGCCAATAGCAACCATCTGCACCACCATGTTCGGAAACAATCCGCAATCCCGCATGGAAGCCTGTAGTTGTGTGCCGGTAGATATTTCGGTCTGCATTTTCATGGTGGCCTGGTAGAAAATGATATTGCCGCAGGCCCCGGCCACCGATGACATGGCTTCGACCAGCGGGGTGCCGGCGGCGAACATGGTTTCCAGTGTCCGTGCAAAGCGGGCGATAGCGGATTTCTCCAGGATCGGTCCGATTATCGGAACTTTCAGGGACATGCGATCCATGAAGTGCTGAAATGGTACCGAACGTTTTTTCAGCTCCATGAGGCCGTAAACGATACCGCCGATGATGCCGAAGATCAGCCACCACTTGGACACGAAGAAATTGGACATATCAACCAGAAACTGGGTTAATGCCGGTAAATCGGCGCCAAAGCCTGCAAACAACTCGGTAAATTGGGGGATAACGAAAATCATCAGGATCGTCACGACAATGAACGCGACCACGATGACGGCGAGGGGGTAAAACAGTGCCGATTTAATCTTTGACTTCAACGCCTCCGATTTTTCCAGGTAGTTTGCCAGCTTGTGGAGGATGGCTTCCAGGATACCGGCGTGTTCGCCGGCCTCGACCAGATTGCAATAGAGTTCATTAAAATACTTGGGATTTTTTTTCAACGCATCGGCGAGAGCGTTGCCTGCTTCGACCTCGGCCTTGACCCCCAGGATCAGTTCCTGCATGCCGGCATTCTCATGGCCGCGGCCGACGATTTCAAAGGCCTGTACCAGCGGTACGCCGGAGGACATCATGGTGGCCAACTGGCGGCTGAAAACGCAGATATCTTTTGGTGCAATTTTGGATTTACCGCCGCCACCCAGCAAAGGTTTCTTTTTCTTCGCGACCTTGGTCGGATTGACACCCTGTCTTCTCAACACGGCCTTGACCAGGACATCGCTCTGCCCGGTCATTTCGCCTTTTACTTTTTTGCCGGTTTTATCCGTGCCTTCCCAGGCGTACATGACCATTTTTGCCGCTTCAGCCATATTCGTTACTCGACCGTGACGCGGTTAATTTCGGTCAGACTGGTCACGCCTGCGGCGGCTTTCATGAGTCCGGACTTTCTGATGTCCCAGATCCCTTCTTGCTTGGCTTGATCGGCGAGTTGCACGGCATTGGCTCCTTGGATGATCAGGCGTTTCATGGCATCGGATACGGGCATGACCTGGTAGATACCGGCCCGGCCCTTGTAACCGGTCTCACAGTCCGGGTTGCCGGTTACTGGCACGAACAGTTTAATGCCTTTGGCAATGTCTTCTTCGGAATAGCCTTCCTTCAACAAGGCCTCCTTGGGCATATCCAGAGGTTCCCTGAATTCTTTATGTAATCTTCGCACCAGGCGCTGGGCGGTGATCAAGTTGATACTGGTAGCGACGGCAAATGCGGCTATCCCCATGTCCTGTAACCGGGTCAGGGTCTGCGGCGCATCGTTGGTATGCAGAGTCGACATCACCATATGGCCGGTCTGGGCTGCCTTGACGGCGATGGAGCCGGTTTCCAGATCGCGGATCTCGCCAACCAGAATTATGTTCGGGTCCTGGCGCAGGAAGGCCTTCAGGGCCTTGGCGAAGGTCATACCAGTGCGTTCGTCCACCTGCACCTGGTTTACGCCAGGCAGGTTGATTTCCACCGGGTCCTCCGCCGTGCAGATATTGACGTCCACCTGGTTGAGCATATTGATCCCGGTATAGAGTGAGACCGTCTTGCCGCTACCAGTCGGACCGGTGACCAGAAACATGCCGTAGGGTTTATCCAGATTTTTTAAGAATATTTCTTTCTGATGGTCTTCATAGCCCAATTGATCGATCTGCAGGGCGGCGGCGTCGGAATCGAGGATACGCAGACAGGCCTTTTCCCCGAACAGAGTCGGGCAGGTATTGACGCGGAAGTCGATGGACTTGCTCTTGGACAGTTTTAACTTGATGCGACCATCCTGGGGCACTCGCCGCTCGGAGGTGTCCAGGCGGGACATCACCTTGATCCTGGCGGCGATTTTACCGGCCAGACTCACGGGCGGTTTGGCCACCTCCATCAACATGCCGTCGATGCGAAACCGGACCCGGTAAATTTTTTCATAGGGTTCGAAATGCAGGTCGGAGGCGCGACGTTTGATGGCATCCAGCAAACACTTGTTGACGAATTTGACGACGGGCGCATCATCGATCTCGGAATCGTCACCTTTTTTGGCCTCGGCTTGATCGTCAGCGACTTCGAGGCCCTCCAGATCTTCCAGTTCGTCATCTTCTCCCATACCCAGGCCACCTTCCATTTCTTCCAGCACCTTGGTGATGGCCTTTGCCAGTTTGTCTTCCTCCACCAGTATCTGTTCTACCTGCACACCGATGGCGAATTTAATCTCGTCGACGGCCTGGATGTAGGTGGGATCGGATGCGGCGATATACAGGCGTTTTCCACGCTTGAATATCGGTAAGGTGTGGTGTTTTTTAATCAAGTCATCCTTGACCATCTTGACTGTATCCATATCCAGTTCCAGGGCATCCAGATCCAGCAATGGCACGCCGAATTCCTGGGAAGCTGCCAGGCCGATATCTTTACTGGCGACGAGTTTGTTTTCTACCAGATAAGGAACGAATTGCTTCTTTTCCTTAAGGGCTTTTTGGTAATGGTCTTGTGCGGCGGCTTCATCCAATAGCCCGTCTATCACGAGTTTTCTCGCGATACCGCCAAGATTGACCTTGCTTGCAGAGACAGCCATATGGATATCTACCCGGATCTTTTAATTTAACGTCTAAATATTAGATTATATGGTAAAAATTACCAGCTTTTTATTAGTGACGGGCGTATTTTTAGCTGGAATTTGCGACTTAGGTCCGAATTCAGGTCAAGACGATGAATCGCTGGCAGACCTGACCGGCAAATTGAATGTATGTTATTGAAATTACTAGGGAAGCACTGGTTAAATCAGAATTTCTTCAGGCTACAGAGGCCTGAACATGGTTAAAAATCAGTTCATCATCGAGAACGTCGATAGTCACCACGTCGCCTGAGGTAAATTCTCCGGCCAGAATCATTTTGGCCATGGGTGTCTCGATCAGTCTCTGGATAGCCCTTTTTAAGGGTCGCGCGCCATACGCCGTGTCGAATCCGGTTTTACCGAGATGATCCCGCGCCGCTGTTGTGACGGAAACATTGATATCGAGATCGCGTAGCCTGGCTGTAATGTGCTCGATTTGAATATCGGTAATCGCCCGAATATGGGCTTGTTGCAAGGCATGGAATACCACCAGTTCATCGATACGATTGATGAATTCCGGTCGGAAATATCTTTCCACCACCTCCAGAACGGTGGCTTTCATGGTGGCGTAGTCTCCAGCCCCGATCATCTCCTGGATCCGATCCGATCCCAGGTTGGAAGTCATTACCAGCACGGTATTCCGGAAATCCACGGTGCGACCATGGCCATCCGTAAGCCTGCCATCATCCAGCACCTGCAGCAGGATATTAAAGACGTCGGGATGGGCTTTTTCGATTTCATCGAACAGCACCAGACAATAAGGCTTGCGCCGGACCGCTTCCGTCAACAGGCCGCCCGCATCATAGCCGATGTAACCGGGCGGTGCGCCGATCAGGCGGGCCACGGAATGTTTTTCCATATATTCAGACATATCGATGCGGATCATGGCCTCCTCTGTATCGAACAGGAATTCCGTCAGCGCCTTGCATAACTCCGTTTTCCCAACACCGGTTGGTCCCAGAAACAGAAACGAGCCATTCGGCCGGCCCGGATCGGACAAGCCGGCACGCGAGCGCCGGATGGCATCGGCAACCGCTACAATGGCCTCATCCTGCCCGACCACACGCTGGTGCAAGGCTGATTCCATGCGCAGGAGTTTTTCCCGTTCCCCTTCCAGCATCTTCGCCACCGGTATGCCGGTCCACTTGGAGACGATTTCGGCGATCTCATTTTCGGTAACCTTGTTACGCAGCAGCTTCATCCCGGTTATTTCCTTCTGGTTAGCGTGCTCCAACTGTTTCTCCAGCGCCGGGATAATGCCGTATTGCAACTCTGACATGCGATTCAGATCACTGGCCCGTCTCGCTGTGTCCAATTCCTGCCGCGCCTGCTCCAGTTTGCCCTGGAGAGCATGGGCGCCCTGCAAGGCGGCTTTTTCCGCGACCCAGATCTCTTCCAGATCTGCGAATTCGCGTTCCAGTTCGCTGATGTCCTGCAGCAGATTCTGCAAGCGTTTTTTGGAAGCTGCATCAGTTTCCTTCTTCAGCGCCTCGCGTTCGATTTTCATCTGGATCAGTCGCCGTTCCAGCCGGTCCATGTCTTCCGGCTTGGAATCCATCTCGATGCTGATGCGGCTCGCGGCTTCATCGATCAGGTCGATGGCCTTGTCGGGCAGGCGCCGGTCGGAGATGTAGCGGTGCGACAGGGTGGCGGCGGCGACGATGGCCGGGTCCGTGATTTGCACATTATGGTGGATTTCATAGCGTCCTTTCAGCCCACGCAGGATGGCGATGGTGTCCTCCAGGTTGGGTTCGTCTACCAGGACTTTCTGAAAACGCCGTTCCAGGGCAGCGTCTTTTTCAATATGTTCGCGATATTCATTCAGGGTGGTGGCGCCGATACAGTGCAACTCACCCCGGGCCAGGGCCGGTTTTAGCATATTACCGGCATCCATGGCACCTTCCGCCTTGCCGGCGCCAACCATAGTGTGAACTTCATCGATGAACAGGATGATACGTCCTTCCAGTTTGCTCAAATCCTTGAGTACGGCCTTGAGTCGCTCTTCGAATTCGCCGCGGAATTTCGCCCCGGCGATCAAGGCGCCCATATCGAGTAGCAGCAGCCGCTTGTGCTTCAGCGCTTCCGGTACCTCATTATTGATGATCCGTTGCGCCAGACCTTCGACAATGGCGGTTTTTCCAACGCCAGGCTCGCCGATTAACACCGGGTTATTTTTGGTGCGTCTTTGCAGGACCTGGATTGTACGCCGGATTTCATCATCCCTGCCGATCACGGGATCCAGTTTCCCTTGCTCCGCCTGTTTGGTCAGGTCGATGGTGTATTTTTCCAATGCCTGTCTTTGCTCCTCGGCGCCAGGGTCCTGGATAGCTTGACCGTCACGGATTTGCTCGATGGCGAGTTCCAGTTTTTCTTTACGGACCCCGCAGTTCCGCAGAATATTTCCCAACTCGCCCTTGTCCTCAAGAGCCGCCAGTACAAACAGTTCGGTGGCGATGAACTCATCCTTACGTTGCTGGGCATATTTGTCGGTCAGGTTGAGGATGCGTTCCAGATCCCTGGATATATGCAGATCGCCTCCCGTGCCCTGTACCTGGGGCAATCGGTCGAGGACAGCACTCAATTGCTGACGCAACTGATTGGTATTTGCCTGGGCATTACCGAGCAGATGGCGAACCGTGCCACCTTCCTGATCCAGCATGGTGAACAAAACGTGTACAGGTTCGATGTATTGGTGGTCGCGTCCCAGCGCCAGACTCTGTGCTTCCGCCAGGGCTTGTTGAAATTTGCTGGTTAATTTATCGAGACGCATAGTTTATTGCTAATCGTTATCCAGGATAGCAATAAAGATATGGGTGATTATTTTAATTTCAAGGATCAGCTGCAGGAATATAGTCGTCAGGCGTCATATTTCGAATGTTAGATCCTGCATGGCTACCTGTACGATCGGGTCACCGTTCAATATACTCCAATATCAAGGTAGGATCGGGCGATTTTATTAATCGCCACGACATAAGCAGCGGTGCGAAAATCCTTGATCTTGACGTTCTCATTTCTGGCGGCGCTGATTTCCCGGTAGGCCAGCCGCATGGTGTCATCCAGGCCAGAACGCACCAGGTCCAGTTCATCCGCACCGCGTATGATTTCATCGCGGATCCAGTCAGGGGCTGACTGTTGCGTCAGCGATTCAATGGCGGTGATCATATGCTGCCCGCGTAATTCATCGAAACGTTTCTCCATCCGTCCGAACCGGATATGGGACAGATTACGGATCCATTCAAAATAGGAAACGGTGACCCCGCCGGCATTAACGAAGGCATCGGGCAGGATGGTGATGGGCTTCTTCCGCAGTATCTCATCAGCCTCGAAGGTTATTGGGCCGTTGGCCGCTTCAATAATCAGTTTGGTCTTGATGTTTTCGGCATTCTCTTTGGTAATCTGCGCTTCCATGGCTGCCGGAATGAGTATGTCACATTCCATTTCCAGGACCCGCTTGCCGTCCTTGACATAAGTTGCATCGGGAAAGCCCTTGATGGTTTTATTTTCAGTGATGTATTGCCTGACTTTCTCAACCGGTAAACCGTTCTCATTAATCAAGGCGCCGTCTTTCTCGATGATAGCGACAATCTTCGCTTCATCTTCTTCATCGAGCAGGACGCCGGTATGGTAACCGACATTTCCGAGCCCTTGCAGAACAATGCGCTTTCCACCCAACCCGCCGTCCAGTCCGGCTGACTTGATATCGTTCGGATGACGGAAAAATTCACGCATGCAATAAACCACGCCGCGCCCGGTGGCTTCGACGCGACCGCGAATGCCACCATGGGCGACAGGTTTGCCCGTGACGCAGGCGGCGTAATTGATATCCTCCGGGTGCAGGTGTTTATAGGTATCGGCTATCCAGGCCATTTCCCTCTCGCCGGTACCCATATCAGGGGCGGGGACATTGGTAGCCGGGCTGAGAACACCTCTGCGGATCAACTCGCGGGCGAAGCGCCGGGTGATCGTTTGTAATTCATCCCGGGTGTATTTAGATGGGTCAATGACCAGGCCGCCTTTGGAACCGCCAAACGGAACATCGACGATGGCGCATTTGTAGGTCATGAGGGCTGCCAGGGCTTCAACCTCATCCTGGTTCACGATAGGGGCGTAGCGGATACCACCTTTGGCCGGCAGGCGATGGGTGCTGTGAACCGCGCGCCAGCCGGTAAAGATCTCAATTTTATCCCGGATCTGTACCGGGAACTTGACCTGGACCAGGGTTTGACAGGTTTTGATGGCATTGGCGACCCCGGGATCCAGTCCAATGGCTGAGATGGCCCGGTCGACCATTCGATTAACACTTTCACTAAAGGACAGCGAATTGTTGTTTTGTTTTTTTTGCATATGAATTTGCCCCGTTTGTATGCCGTATTAAGCTTAGCTCATTAGTTCATGATCTATCCAGATCAGAGATGCCATCCTGCCGGTTTTTTTTTCACGCCGGTAAGAATAAAAGTGACGCTTATTTTCGTAAGTACAGAGGTTGCTGTCATAAATGTCCGTCACACCAGCCGAGGATAATAGCATGCTGGCCAGCTTGGACAGATCCGCCTGCCAGGTATTATCACCATTGGGATGAAAGGCTACAGTCACGCTTTCCGATAAGGAATTGATGCAGGCGTTCCTGACATCCTCCCGGACGGTGTAGCTGGTTGCGGAAATATGCGGACCAATCCAGGCCATCAAGTCGTCAGCACTGCTTTTGAATCGCGTCAGCGTCTCGGCGATGATATTGGCGGCAAGTCCGCGCCAGCCGGCATGGATGGCCGCAACTTCGGTACCGTCTCTGTTACAAACGAGGATGGGTACGCAATCCGCTGTCAACAGGGCACAAACGACACCGGATTTATGTGTGTAGGCAGCATCAGCATCTCTTGGTGATGAGGCAGTATGGATTTCCACTACCTGATTACCATGCGTCTGGTTTAACCAATGCGGTTCGGTAGGCAACCGTAAGAATGATTGTAACTGGTCCCGGTTTTTCTGTACCGACCTTGTATCATCACCAACATGCAGGGCCAGATTAAATTCAGCATACGGCTGCTGGCTATAACCGGGGGCTCTGGTGGAGATCCCCGCATGAATATGATTTGGGGCCGGCCATGCCGCGCGGAGCCAGTAATCGCTATTCCCTGGCCGAGACATTGTCTGCAAGTATCGTTAATAGTGATTGGAAATCTGCGGGCAGTGGTGCGGACCAGGACATCTCTTTTTTCGATATGGGATGGGCTAAAGTCAATGCCGATGCATGCAAGGCCTGGCGGGGGAACGCCAGTATTGCCTGGCGCAACTCGGGTGTGATGTTTTTAGGGACACGTTTGCGACCACCATAGACCGGATCACCGACCACGGGATAGTGAATATAAGCCATGTGAACTCGGATCTGGTGCGTTCGCCCGGTTTCCAACCGTACAGATATATGCGTATGCTGGGGATACTTCTTCAACACCCGATAGTGTGTCACGGCGGGCTTGCCGTTTTCCAACACGGTCATGCGCTTGCGTAAGGTCGGGTGCCGGCCGATCGGTGCGGCAACTGTCCCTCCGGCAGTCATCACGCCCGTAACGATGGCCTGATACTCCCGCTGGATACAACGGCGCTGCAATTGGTCCACCAGATAGGTATGGGTAGTGGGCGTTTTGGCGATCACCATGATCCCGGACGTGTCTTTGTCCAGACGTTGGAAGATGCCGGCCCGCGGTACCTGTGCCAGACTGGCATTGTGATACAGGAGGGCATTTTGCAGGGTATGGGCGGGATTGCCGGCGCCCGGGTGGACGACCAGCCCGGCTGGTTTATTAATGATAAGTATGGCTTCATCCTCATACAGGATATGCAGCGGGATGGCTTCGGCCAGATATTGCTCCTGGGACGAGAATACCGGGATGATCTCTATGCATTCCCCGGTCAGCACCGGATCTTTCTGGCGCCGGATCCGGTTATTTACTTTCACCAGGCCAGCACTGATCCATGCCTGCAATCTGGAACGTGAATGTTGTGGATACAGGTTCGCCAATACCTGATCCAGTCGCCGCCCGGACAGATTCTCCGGGACTATGGTCGTCAACTTCTCCAATGGTGAACTTAAAACTTTTTTGCCAGTTGTTATATAAACATGCAGAATAACATAATTAGCATAACCCGGTAGATGAATTGGTGTATCTGTAAATCATGCGTATTACTTTAATTATATTGTTGCTGCTCATATCTGGCTGTTCCTGGCTGAATAAGAGTGATGATGAGGAGGCCAGAGACTGGTCGGTTGAGAAGCTCTATGCAGAGGCAAAAAAAGCAATGGAGGCAGGCTATTACAGCAGGGCCCAGGGGTATTACGAAGTACTGGAGACTCGCTATCCGTTTGGCGTGATCGGTCGGCAATCCTTGCTGGACCTGGCCTTTGTTTATTATAAAACTGAAAAATATGATGAAGCCGTCTCGGCCTGCGATCGTTATATCCGGCTCTATCCCCAGAATCCGGCCGTCGATTACGCATATTATCTGAAAGGTCTGGTCAATTTCGAACGCGGTAAAGGTTTAGCCGACCGCTTCCTGTCAATTGATGATTCACAACGGGATCCCGGCGCCGCCTTGACGGCATTCCAGGATTTCAAGGAGCTGGGGGAAAAGTTTCCTGACAGTATCTATATGGAAGATGTGCAACAACGCATGATCTACCTGCGCAATATGCTCGCCCAGTACGAGATCAATGTCGCCAATTATTATATGCGCCGGGGCGCTTTTGTCGCCGCGGCCAACCGGGCGCGCTATGTCGTGGAAAATTATAACCGCACCGCCTCGGTACCGGAGGCGCTGGTGATCATGGCCAAGTGTTACAAGATTCTGGAGATGAACGATCTGTATGATGACGCTGTCCGGGTTTTGCGGATGAACTATCCGGAGCATGAGGGGATTCAGGAGCTGGAGATTACAGAAGTAAAATAAGACTGAGTGTCATACGGTTAAACTCAGGGCGTCTGGTAATATCTGGCCTGCAGAACTAGATCTCCTTATAGGCGGAAGTGATTGGGTAACGCCGGTCGCGCCCAAATGCCCGTCTGGAGATTTTTACACCGGGTGCGGCCTGGCGTCTTTTGTATTCATTCCGATCAACCATCCTGGCGACATCATAAACCGTCTGCGCGGTATAACCTGCCGCGATGATTTCCTCCGGGCTTTGATTCATTTCAATATATTTTTCCAGGATCGCATCCAGGATGTGATAGGGCGGCAGGGAATCCTCATCTTTCTGATCCGGCCGCAACTCGGCTGATGGCGCTCGGGTGATGATACGTTCCGGTATAACCGGGCTTTGCCTGTTACGCCAGTGCGCCAATCGATAGACCAGTGTTTTCGACACGTCTTTCAAGGGCGCAAATCCACCAGCCATGTCGCCATACAGCGTGGCGTAACCGACCGCCATTTCGCTTTTGTTGCCGGTCGTCAATACCAGTTTGCCGGTTTTGTTCGATATGGCCATCAACAGAACACCGCGACATCTGGCCTGGATATTTTCTTCCGTCGCATCCGCCGGCAGTCCGGCAAACAGCGGGGTGAGAATTTCCGTAAAGGACTGAAAGGGTTTTTCAATAGAGACTATGTGATATGCCACTCCCAGTGTTTCAGCCATAACGATGGAATCATCGATACTCATAACCGCCGTAAAGCGCGACGGCATCAGTAGTACTTCAATATTGTCCGGGCCGAGCGCATCTGCCGCGATCGCCATGGTCAGGGCCGAATCAATGCCGCCAGAAAGTCCGATGACCGCACCCTTAAAGCCATTCTTTCTGACATAATCCCTGACTCCCAGTACCAATGCCTTATAGATACTCTCTTCCTTTATCTCCGATGCAAGTGGTGGGTGAATATGTTTGAAACTGATGGTGTTAGCATTCTTTTCCATTTCAATAATGAATAATCCTTCTTCAAATTGCGGGGCCTGCAACACCAGCTCTCCCGAGCTGTTCATAACCATTGAACCACCGTCAAAGACAACCTCATCCTGCCCCCCGACGAGATTCACATAAATAATACTCAATCCGGTATCTTTGATCCGCCTGCGGAGCAGCGCCTGTCTTTGTTCGATGATTTCAGAATGAAACGGCGAGGCATTGATATTAATGAGTAACCTGGCGCCAGCATCAGCGGCGGACCGGGAATGTTCCTCAGACCACAGGTCCTCGCAGATGCTGGGGGCGGTCGGAACGCCATCGAGATCAATGATGGTTATTGCATCACCGGCGGTAAAATAGCGTTTATCATCGAAGACGCCGTAATTAGGCAAATCCTTTTTATGATAGACGCTGTGGATCTTGCAGTTGCGGATATAACTCAGACTGTTAAAAATTTTTCCATTGGCCAGTTCCGGATGACCGACGATAAGGCTGATACCGGTCGACTGCTGGATAATCTCGGTTAGCGCCTCATTGGCCAGGCGGAGAAACTTGGGTCTTAACAGCAGGTCCTCAGGCGGATAACTGGTAATAGCTAATTCGGGAAATATAATGAGGTCAGCCTGATGCTCATCACGTGCCGCCCTGGTATTAGCGATAATCTTATGCTTGTTACCCGCGATATCGCCGATGATTAAATTCAGCTGGGCTAGCGCTATCCGCATATCAGGCTGTCAGAAAAGTTATTCGAACTGACCGGTAAGTCTCTGTAATAACCAACCTGTCTACTCCCAATCAGCCGTAATGGTGTGATCCAAAACCGGCGGACTTGAATTCATTTAGCCTTGTTTAAAATTTCAGCCATGGCTGAACCCATCGTCGCGGGCGACCTGACCGTTTTGACCCCCGCCGCTTCCAGCGCTGCGTACTTATCCTCCGCTGTGCCTTTACCGCCGGAGATGATGGCGCCGGCGTGGCCCATGCGTTTACCGGGCGGCGCCGTAACGCCAGCGATATAGCCAACCACGGGTTTGGTCACGTTCTTTTTGATGAAAGCTGCCGCAGCTTCTTCCGCAGTGCCGCCGATCTCACCGACCATGATGATACCTTTGGTTTCAGGATCCTGCTGAAATAATTCCAGGCAATCGATGAAATTCATGCCATTCAGCGGATCACCGCCGATACCGATACAGGTGCTTTGACCAAGGCCGGCGATGGTGGTTTGATGCACGGCCTCATAAGTTAATGTGCCTGATCGCGAGACGATGCCGATACAACCGGGGCTATGGATATTGCCCGGCATGATGCCGATTTTACATTGGCCCGGTGTGATGATGCCCGGGCAGTTGGGTCCGATTAACCTGGTTCCCTTGTATTGATCCAGAAAGGCCCTGACTTTCAGCATGTCCTGTACCGGTATTCCCTCAGTAATGCAGATGATGAGTTTCACGCCTGCATCCGCCGCCTCAACAATCGCCTCGGCGGCGAAAGCCGCCGGCACCATGATCATGCTGGCATCCGCTCGTGTGGCTTTGACGGCATCCCGGACCGTATTGAAAACCGGACGATCGAGATGCGTGCTGCCGCCGCGACCTGGGGTGATGCCACCCACGACCTGAGTGCCATAAGCGATGGCTTGTTCGGCGTGGAATGTCCCCTGACGGCCGGTGAATCCCTGGATTATCAGTTTGGTGTTTTTATTAACCAGTATTGCCATAAGAGTTATGCCCCCGTTGCGGCCGCGACAGCCTTTCTGGCCGCATCAGTAAAATCGTCTGCCGAGATGATTTGTAAATCGCTGTTGTTCAGGATTTGCTTTCCTTCCGCCACTTTCGTCCCTTCCAGACGGACGACCACCGGAACATTCACGCCAACCTCCTTGACAGCGGCGATAATTCCTTCGGCGATCAAGTCACAACGGACGATGCCGCCAAAGATATTGACCAGGATGGCTTTAACCTTTTTATCGGAGACGATCAGTTTAAAGGCTTCCGCCACTCTTTCCTTGGTGGCGCCGCCGCCAACATCCAGGAAGTTAGCCGGGCTGCCGCCATGCAATTTAATAATGTCCATGGTCGCCATGGCCAGTCCCGCGCCATTGACCATACAGGCGATATTGCCATCCAGCGCCACATAACTGAAATCATGCAGCTTGGCGAAGTTCTCTTTTTCATCGACCTGGGTGGGATCCCGCCATTCCGCCAGTGCGTTTTGTCTGAATAACGCGTTGTCATCAACCGTGACCTTGGCATCGAGTGCCTCCAGATCACCGTCAGTGGTGATTATCAACGGATTAATCTCGATCAGGCTCAGATCTTTTTCGGTGAATAAACGGTACAGCCGGCTCAGGATATGGGTCAGTTGCTTGCGCTGTTTTTCATCCATGGCCAGCGAGAAACCTAGCTCTCGGCACTGATACGCCTGCAGTCCCAAAATCGGATCGATGGCGAAGGTGAATATTTTTTCCGGTTCAGTCGCGGCAACTTCTTCGATGTCCATACCACCGGCCCGGGAAGCCATGACCGTTACCCGCCTGCTACCACGGTCGACCAGCATACCGAGATACAATTCGGACGCTATTTTGGAAATACCCTGGATCAGTACGCAATTGACGGGATTGCCAGCCGGCCCGGATTGTTTGGTGACGAGTACGGAACCCAGCATATTTTTAACCGCCTCATCCAGTTCCGCCCTGGTTTTTGCCAGTTTGACTCCGCCCGCCTTGCCACGGCCGCCGGCGTGGACCTGGGCCTTGACGACCCAGCCTTCGCCGCCTAAATCTGCGGCGTGACGGGATGCCTCCTTTACCGAATGCGCGGGCTTCCCGGGTGGTACGGGAATGCCATATTCGGTAAACAGTAGTTTTGCCTGATATTCATGTATATTCATTATCTTTCCCTTACTTTATTCTGCTCAACTTATTCTGGAAGATGGTGATCTAATCAAACAAATTGCATGCAAATTCTAATTGAAATTTGTAGCAGTAGCCTGGTTTTTACGCTACGGATTATGCACTAATGATAAACTAATGATAAATGAATAAGCTGATTTCCATCAACAAACCAAGCAGAACCGCATGGCGGGCATTGGCTTATTTTAATCTGTACCGCTTTTTAATTGCTTTTTTATTTGTTTCACTTTACTGGATAGGGCAATTACCGGATCCCCTTGGCAAATATGACAAGTCATTATTTGCCATCAGTTCGCACATCTACCTGGTAGTAATTATCATCGAGCACTTGTTTATTCATATCCAGAGACCACCACATACCTATCAGGTTTTTGCTCAGGTACTGATAGATACCATATGTATAACTTTACTGATCTATGCCAGTGCCGGTTTGAACAGTGGTTTCGGTATTTTGCTGGTAATCACCGTGGCCGGTGGTGGTCTGCTGAGCCCGGGTAAAACAGGGATCTTATATGCATCTATCGCAACCCTGGCGATATTAAGTCACGAGATCTATGTGCAATTAGTCCGCGATTTTCCACCGCCAAACTATACCCATGCCGCATTTCTCGGCACGACCTTTTTTGTGACTGCCATCATCAGTCAAATTCTGGCCGGCAGGGTGAAGGAGTCGGAGGCCCTGGCGCAGCAACGAGGCGCGGACCTGGAGAAGCTGGCGAAACTTAATGAACACATCGTGCAAAGATTACAGGCCGGTGTCATCGTGCTGGATGCCGGGATAAATGTCAGTTTGTGTAATGAAGCGGCGAAAAGACTGCTGGGTATCGACAAAAATATCAATCATTTGAGTCTTACCGAGGACCTGCCCGGGGAACTTGTGGAAATCATACGGCATTGGCAGACAGGTGAGGGCGATCGTTCACTAATCTTTAAATCAAAAAAGACCGGCATTGATATACAGGCTTCAATCGTAACATTAAAGATAGAGAGAGAATTCGAGATACTGGTGTTTATTGATGATTTAACGGTGTTTCGGCAGCGGGCGCAGCAGTTGAAGCTGGCGTCTTTAGGGAGGCTGACCGCCAGTATCGCCCATGAAATACGTAACCCGCTGGGAGCAATCAGTCATGCGGGGCAACTGCTCTCGGAATCTATCTCATTGGCGCAGGAAGATAAGCGATTAACCACTATTATCGAGCAGCATTCGCAACGAGTGAACCAGATCATTGAAAATATCCTGAACCTCAGCAAACGTAAACAAGCTGAACCGGTAACGCTGGAACTGGGACCCTGGTTGAAGGAATTCAAACGTGAATACGAAGTGCATCACAGCTTGAGTGATGATTTGATTAAATTAAACGAAATATCAGCGAAAATATATGTCAAAATAGATTCACTGCAACTGCATCAGGTGTTATGGAACCTGGTCGAGAACGGTTTAAGGTATAGCAAACGAAAGCCTTTGATAGAAATTAAATATACTGTTCATCAGGACACCGAGAGACCATATATTGATGTCATCGATCAGGGCCCTGGCATAAAAGAAGGTCATGAAACCCAGTTATTTGAACCATTTTTTACGACAGAAACGAAAGGATCGGGACTGGGTTTATATATTGCGCGGGAATTATGTGAAACCAACCAGGCTACCTTGAATCTGCACCGGAACAGTGTCAATGGGTGTTGCTTCAGAATTATTTTTTCACATCCGGATAAACAGCATCTTATTAAATAAATGCCCCGCAATAATGCTTTAATTGTAGACGACGAACCGGATATTCGTGAGTTGCTGGAAATCACCCTGCAGCGGATGGGCATTGAATGTTACAGTGCACCGGATCTGAGAACGGCAAAAAATTTTCTGAAAAATGGAAAGTTCAATCTGTGTCTGACGGACATGCGTCTTCCCGATGGAGATGGTCTCGAATTCGTTTCGTATATTCAATCCAAATATCCCGAGTTACCGGTTGCTGTCATAACCGCTCACGGTAATATTGAAACCGCGATACAGGCGCTCAAATCCGGGGCGTTTGATTTCGTAACCAAACCGGTGGACCTGGCGTCATTACGTGTATTGGTGCAGGATGCGCTAAAACTTACCGACACGAAAAATACATCCAACAGGAAACTGATCGGCCGCAGCGGGATCATCGCAAATTTACGCGAGACTATCGTCAAGCTCGCCAGAAATCAGGCCCCCGTTTATATAAGCGGGGAATCCGGTGTTGGCAAGGAAATGGTTGCCAGAATGATACATGAGCAGGGGCCCAGATCCTCGCATCCGTTCATACCCGTTAACTGCGGAGCCATTCCCCATGATTTGCTCGAGAGTGAATTGTTCGGTCATAAAAAGGGAACCTTTACCGGTGCGGATGCGGATAAGAAGGGATTATTTCATGCTGCGGATGGCGGTACGCTGTTTCTGGATGAAATCGCGGAATTACCTAATAACATGCAGGTAAAATTATTACGGGCAATACAGGAAAAGAAGGTACGTCCGATCGGCGCGCAGGATGAATTCCCGGTCAATGTCAGAATACTTAGTGCGACACATAAGGATCTGTCTGAATTGGTGAAAAAAGACCAGTTTAGACAGGATCTCTTTTACAGAATTAATGTTATTGAATTAAGAGTTCCTCCTCTCCGGGAACGCATGGAAGATATCCCGTTATTGGTAGAAAGTATCACTCAGCGTATCGCACGAGAAAGCAGTATACCGGCTCCAAAAATCACCGAAAGTGTTCTGGATAAACTTAAGTCCTACACCTATCCCGGCAATGTGAGGGAATTGGAGAATATTCTGGAACGGGCCATGGCATTATGCGAGGCAGGAGAAATAACCATCAAGGATTTAAATATGCCAGAAACGGATATTAATGATACCGGTGAGGCGCCAAAGGAATCAGGTGTGAAACTGGAAGATTACCTCGTTGATATTGAAAGGAAGGTTATCCTTGAAGCGCTGGAAAAATGCAGATGGAATAAAACAGCGGCGGCCAGGTTGCTGGGGATCAGTTTCCGGGCATTGCGCTATCGGCTCGAAAAACTGGGTTTGAACTGAATAACCTCCTCTTTGCAGTACCCATGTTTCAGTCATTCAGGATATAAATCCATGGAAATGTTTATTTGAAGAGGTGTACCTTTGGTCTGTGAACTAACTATCGTTATACCAACGTTTAATGAAAAGGATAATATCGCGCCTTTACTTCAGTCATTGACCAGAGTCTTGACTGGTATGAACTGGGAAGTGATATTCGTTGATGACGATTCTCCTGATAAAACATGGGAGCTGATACAGGATATTGCGCAATCAAACCCCGCAGTAAGGTGTATCCGGAGAGTTGGTCGTAAGGGTTTGTCTTCCGCCTGCATTGAGGGAATACTGGCCACAGCCGCGCCATATGTCTGCATTATGGATGCTGATCTGCAACATGATGAAACCATCGTTCCACAGATGCTCAAGGCCTTGAAACAGGAGAGTCTCGATCTTGTGATAGGCAGCCGATATGTCGATACCGGGGGCACAGGGGGATTATCCGCGCAGCGTGTCCGAATCAGTAAAGTTGCAACTTATATAAGCGGATTATTATTAAAGCACCCTGTTAAGGATCCCATGAGCGGCTTTTTCATGTTTAAACGCTCATATTTAGAACAGATATTGGAAAACTTATCCATAAAGGGATTCAAGATTCTGCTGGACATGCTGGTATCATCCCCGGCTGGTCTGAAATACAGGGAATTGCCTTATACCATGCGTCAACGCAGTCATGGCGTGAGCAAACTGGGTACGCAGGTGATATGGGAATTTTTTTTATTATTTGCCGATAAATTATTTGGTCGGACCCTGCCGGTCAGATTTATTTCGTTCACTGTGATAGGACTTAGCGGGGTGCTGGTGCACTTGTCTGTATTGTGGCTGTTATATCGAACGGGAGCTACGAATTTTATCCCGGCACAGGCACTGGCGACTATCACAGCGATGACCAGTAATTATGTGCTCAATAATTATTACACCTATGGCGACAGGAAATTAACCGGCTGGGGTTTTGTTTACGGGTTGGTGAGTTTTTATCTTGCCTGTTCACTGGGAGCGTTTATTAATATTGCTTTTGCAGGATGGTTGTTCGGAATGAATATTACATGGTGGCTGGCTGGTTTTTTAGGGGCGATGGCGGGCGCGGTATGGAATTATGCTGTTACCGCCATATTCACCTGGCGTGAAATCGGGAAAGGTCAGAACTGAACATGCAACAGAATCGATCGATTATTCTATTCGCGGTTTTATACTCGGCCTGTTTAACCTGCAGCAGGCATTTTATTATTCTGCTGCAGCATTGGGAAACTGTAACTGGAAATTACCCGATAAAAGTTTTGATCGGCGGCATAACTGAGTTTGCCTTTGGATTATTACTCGGTGGCATTCTTTTTATAATCAGAAAAAAGGGAATCGCAAATATATTCTTCCTGTTTTGTATAGGCCCCATTCTGCTGATCGAGATCGCCAGTTTTCATTACGAGGCTGTTTTTGGCAGGTTGCCATCGTCTGACCTGTTATTTTACTTTTCTGAACTCAGGCATTTGTCGCCTTCCCTGGCCGCGAATATACCTGTTTATAGAGTAGTCTTCGAATTTACTCTGGTCATGCTGGTTCTATATTACGGCATCAGGTCGATGAGAATGCACCGGACCGGAATTTCCCCGGGCTGGGGTTCCTTAACGGCAGTATGTTTGTTGCTATTGTCCGTTTTAATCCAGAGCATGCCATCATTGTTGCCGGAGCACTATTTCTGGAGCGGCCGGCAGCCTTTATTATGGCTGGTGCAGAGTCATTTCGTGAAAGAATCTTATAAACTGGAAGAGTTCCAGCTGACCGGGGATCATTTTAAAGTATTCAGACAACTACAGGGCAAATCACCGAACGAGCCATTACTCAACCCCGATTATCCGATTTGTGCTGTGCGCTCATCCATCGGTAATCAAGGGAATGGCAGGAGTGTCATTTTGCTGATACTGGAAGGAATCAGTCGGGAGGAGATGTACGGGAAATACCGCGGTAATGGTATTATGCCCAACCTGCAAAGGATAGCTGGCGAGAATCTTGAATTCCGGAATTTCTTCTCGCCGGGAACAAAGAGTGTGACTTCACTTCCCGCTATTTTTAGCGGCCTGCCCGGAAATCCATTCAATAATTATTTATGGAATGACCCTGCTATCACCCTGACCGGCTTTCCCGAACAGTTGAACAGGCAGGGTTACGATACGGTTTATTTTCATGGCGGCGATCTTTCTTTCGAACGGCAAAGAATTTATTTGAATGACATGGGCTTCAAGGAAATCGTCGAATACGATCCGGCTGGTAATCTACCTGTTTATGGCTGGGGGTACGATGACAGTGTTATGTTTAAAAAGCTCGCAGACTGGCTTACGGAGAAACACCAGCCCGGTGAAAAATTTCTGGCAACGTTATTTACACTAAGTACACACGATCCTTATACACTGCCGAACAATTGGCAGCTTCGTTATCCGGATGACGAAGGTGTGGTGCATGATCTGGTGGAATCGTATATGTATCTTGATCAGCAGCTGGGGGAGTTTTATGACTGGTACCGGTTGCATGGGGACAATGCGATCCTGGTGATCACTGGCGATCACGCGCCGCATATAGTGAATGAGGGGAATATCACGGAAAATTATGAAATGCGGTTTGATGTGCCGTTGATCATCGCGGGCTTGACTGCCGAGGAACTGAAACAATACCGATCGTATTCGGATCGCGTGGCTGGCTCGCACGACATACCGGCAACTATTATGGATTTGCTGGGACTGGAATCACACAGTTGCAATCTGGGTGTCAGCCTGGTGCAACCGGAAGCGTCTTGGCCCGTGAACCGGGTGGTGTATGCATTCGGTGGTGATACGCTGGAGCGCATGCACTTGTGGTTTAATGACAAGGAAGTTGTATTTGATCGGTTACGCAAGCAATACCGGCTGGCAAATCGCGATAACCGGGCCATACGGACCGATAGCGGGAATGCAACGTTATACGAGCAGGCGAAGTCCTACGTGGATACGATATTTCCCGTGCACTATTACCTGTTACAAAAAAATCGTTACGCAATCCGGTCTGATAACAGGAAGTTCAAGAGTATCCAGGGGTTGGCGCAACCCCTCATTATCTCCCACCGCGGTAATATCAATGGTGAGAGCGAAGCCGGCATGGAAAACTCTGCTGCCGCACTCGACGCTATCTTGACCTCGGCATTCAATTGGGTTGAAGTTGATGTGCAGCTTACCAGTGATGGCGAACTGGTTCTGCTGCATGATCCCACTATCGTCGTCGGTAGCGAACAAAAACTCATACTCGATCTATCCCTGCAGGAATTAAGGTCCATTCCCGCGTATTCGGACGTACTGACCCTGGAACAGGCAGTGGAGAAATACTCCGGCAAGATAAACATGCTGATTGAGATAAAGCCCCAGGAACACATCAAGCATTTAGCTTATCTGAGCCGGGAAGTGGTGCGCATACTCTCCACACAGCCGGACAAACAGCGTTTCATCGTTGACAGTTTTCATGAATATCTTGCGAGTTCGATTAAGAATGGTTGTAATTGCCAGGTGGGGTTTGATACGGAATATACAAAAAAACTTACCCCGGAAGACCTGGAATTTATAGCGCAAATGAAGCTTGACTGGGTTTATGCACACTATTCCGTTGTGAACAGTGAATTAATACATACCGCCCATGAGCATGGCATAAAGGTAATGGCCTACACCGTCAATGATGGGAACATCATCCAGGGATGGAAATCAGCCGGAATATTACCTGATGGAATCATCACGGATAATGAAAAAATGATCGGAGTGATTGAGTAAGATAATGCAATGCAGGAAATTCCATCTACGCCAATCTCCTTAAACCGGAAAAAATCAAGCCACGAATGGTTTGTCTGTGCATTAATATTTTTTGCGGTTTATGTTATCTATCTAGTTAGCGCTCCCCGAACCGTCGTCCTGGAAGACGATGGTATGTTCATCTTGGCAGCGTATTTCAATGGCGTTGCCCATTCTCCTGGGTACCCTTTATTCACCTGGCTTGGTCATCTGGCCACCCAAATCCCTATCGGCAGCGTTGCTTTCAGGGTGCATGCCTTGAGTGGTTTTTTTGGGGCAGTAAGCTGCATCGTTTTATATTACATTGCCCTGGGGTTATTCAATAACAGAACCCTGGCCATCGCTGTTGCTCTGTGTCTGGGCGTTTCGAAAACCTACTGGTCGCAGGCGATAATTGCCGAGGTTTATACCCTTAATACATGCATCTATCTGGTATTACTTTGGGGCGCGATCCATTACGTCAGGAACGAGGGAAAAACATCCGGCAAGTTCCTGCCCTTGATGTTCTTTATCTATGGCCTCGGTTTATGCAACCATTGGCCCTTACTGATACTTTCAACCCCTTCAGTGCTGGCCGTGCTCTGGCCGAAAATCAGGTTGATATTAAGAAATACTCCAAATGGGTTGATTTTTCTGCTGCTGGGCTTGTGTCCCTACGTCTGGATGGTGGTGCGGTCACAAATGGATACGGCGATCAGTTTTTACGGGCCCCTGGATTCCTGGCAGGATGTCTGGTACATGATCAGCAGGCAGGGCTATGCAGCGGCAGATCACCAGATAGGCGCAAATTATGCCGACAAGTTACAGTACGTGGTGTATGCCATGCAGGAAAGTGGGCGGCAATTCGGGCCACTGGGCGGGGTGCTGGCCCTGGTTGGCTTCGTGCGACAGTGGTATCACTGGCGGAAAAACATCTGTATCGGGCTGGTATTGGCATATCTCGGCAGTACCGTACTTTTAGCCATGATGCTGGGGTTTTTCTTTTCGCCTCTTTATCAGAATATTTTCAAGGTATACCCGCTGGTCTCCTACTCGATCCTGGCGCTATGGACGGTTCTGGGTGTTCGGGAAGCAGCCGTATTCATAATGAGTAACTTCAGGATCCATTCATCGCAACAAACGATCAATATGGTATTCACCGGTGTACTTTTGATCACGGGACTCATGACAAATATTCCCTATAACTATCGGGCCAATGACAAGTTGGGAGAGAGCTATGCAATGACAATACTGAATACCCTGGAAAAAGATGCAATATTTTTCGCTGTCGGTGATCTGGATGTCGGCACACTGGGGTATTTTAACCTGATAGAAAAGGTGAGGCCCGATGTAACAATTTATAGTGTTGTGGGATTGGTGTTTAAAAACCGCCTGGTAGACCCGATTATAAATGATAAGGATTCCAACCATAAAATAATGAGTGAGTTCATCGAATCCCAGCAACGGCCGATATATTTTATTGCCAGTATTCCGGATTTATATGGTGTCCGCGACTTTGGTATTTATCACAGGGTGGACAGGTCCTTGCAGAAAGGTCAGAGAGTGGTGGTGGAAAACTCCCTGGTTAAGGAATTTTTCGAAAATCTGCTGGCCATGGATAAATTTTATGATTCGTGGGAAATCATGTATCACAAACTCCTGATAGCCGACAACTGCCGTATTGCCATTCATTTGTATTATTTTGATCATCCCAGGGAACATGCGGCGGAATTGTTGAGAGTGTGTCGGGGTTATTATGGCCTGATTACAGCCGCCAATATCCTGTTGTCGTATCCGAATCCCGATTTTGATTTTATTTCATCATTGTTAGCCAAAGCTGAACGTATACGTGATGAGGCAATGTTAGTTGAGGATTCTGCCAACTACTCCCTGATCAAAGCCATCATGCTGCAGCGCAAGGGTGATTCAGTAAATGCCATGCAATATTTTAAACTTTCACTTCAGGAATGGCCGGATCCGAAGAATCCGGCCATTCCACGCATGCTGGAACTGGATAAACAAATGAAACAGCAACAAACCAAATGAAGTGACAATATTCGTCATAATCTGACACTTTCAGAAGGAACCCAGGCTAAATCAATAATTTTTAAAGATTCGTCCAGATTTATTTTACCTGTATATTTATGTATAAATAACAAGTAGATATATGTTTCTTCTATTTACTGACTTTCTTTATTCGGGCGGTTGGCATCATAGCTGCTTTGAAGTATTGGCGACACCACCACAGCTCCGTGAATACAGTAATTTGATGTTGGTTGGTGTTACAGGTTTTTTTAAATAATCTTTTGGAGAAATTACATGACTAAATTGCAACAAGGTTTTACATTGATTGAATTGATGATCGTGGTCGCTATCATCGGTATTCTGGCTGCTGTCGCAATACCTGCTTATGGCGACTATACGGCCCGGGCTCAGGTATCAGAAGCCATGAGTCTGTCGTCCGGTCTGAAAACCCCGATCACCGAGTATATCTCTGACAATGGTGTTGCGCCTCTATATGTGACGACGATAGGTGGAACGTCTGTGGGCAAATATGTACAAACAATCAACATTTCTGCTGGTGGTGGTGGTGGTGCTCCGATTACCGTTACGATAATCGCGACCATGAATACAATTGGCGTTAATAACAAGATCCAGGGCAGCCATTTCGCGATGGTGTCCAATGACAATGGGCAGTCATGGGCTTGCGGTGCATCCGGTGTTGCTGCTGGTTCGACAGATATAGTAGGCTCGTTGTTACCAGGTGCTTGCAAATAATCTCAGTTAATAAGTACCGAAAAAGGCCGCGTCAGCGGCCTTTTTTATTGTCCCGTTGCCAAAGGGTAATTCATATTCGGGATGGAAATATTTTTCGGGTTAAGTATGCTGTGACAAATGAATTCTGCAGCACCCGATATCCGCTCTATCCTGAAAACAACTGTCCTCCCGTTGTTGTTGTTGCTTGCTACGCTTATCTATTTACCCGGCCTGGGCAGCCGTTTTCTGCTGGATGATTTTTACAATCTGCAGAATCTGGATCAGGTCAAGGACTATGGGTATGGGGCATATGTGTTCGGCTCCGGCTTCGCCGGTCCTTCCGGCCGGCCGCTGTCGTTATTAACATTCGCGTTCCAGTACGAGCAGTGGCCATCCAATCCCACGGCATTTAAATTCGTAAATATTGGCCTGCATCTGCTTAACGGTGTGCTGGTTTATTTACTGTGCAACCTGCTTGCCGGACTGGTAACCAGGGAGCACAACCGTCGATTCCTGTGGTCTGTCATTGTCACTTTGCTCTGGTTGCTGCATCCCATACAGATCAGTACCACGCTCTATGTCGTGCAGCGGATGACACAGGTATCCACGCTGTTTACCTTGCTCGGGGTTGTCGGTTATCTCCACTTCCGGTTGCAGTCTGCTTCTGATCATGACTGGCGCCGATTGTTGTTTATGAGCATGGTTGTGATTGTCTGCACGGTGCTGGCAATTCTGGCCAAGGAAAACGGCATCTTGCTGCCTTTATATCTGTTGATCATCGAAGGGACGTTACTTGCAAAATCCGGCGTTAATAAATATCTGGCGGTGTGGAAATGGTTGTTTTTAGGATTGCCGATGTTGGTCCTGGCCATCTATCTTGCCGTTAACTTCAGCAGTGTGGCGAGTTCTTATCAGTCACAGGATTACAGTATGGGGCAGAAAGTACTGACAGAACTGGTGGTGGTAACGCAGTATATGCAAAATATAGTCGCACCCCGCCCTGCAGCATTCGGCCTCTATCACGACGATTTCCCCACTTCGTCCAGCCTGTGGTCACCACCGGTAACATTAATCTCGGCTCTGTTCATCTTTTGCCTGCTCTGGCTGGCGCTGAAAAAAAGACAAACATACCCCGTCTTCAGCTTCTCGGTATTATGGTTTTTGGGTGGACATCTGCTCGAGTCAACCTATCTCAACCTGGAGCTTTATTTTGAGCACCGGAATTACCTGCCGTCATTCGGACTGTTTTTTTTAGTAGCCTGGTTGGGGACCAGGGCCGCGGATTTTCTGCAACGGAAATGGCTGGTTTACATGGCCGCCGGTGTATATTGCTTGCTGGTAATCGCGGTGACTATTGTGGAAATAGAACTGTGGTCAAAACCCGGTATACAGGCTGTCGAATGGGCCAGGCGGCATCCACACTCGGAGCGTGCCATGCAGGATTTGCTGCAATTCTATCTGGTTAATGATGACATCGAAAATGCCGAAACCACGATAACCAGACTGATCAACCTGGCCCCGAGCCATATTTATCCTTATTTAAACAGGCTGAATATAAGAGGATGCAGGCTGCGTAGTACCATAGCCGATGCGGAGTGGATGGAATATATGGAAAGTGCTGGCCGTGCGCAGGCGGATAAATTACGGACAGCCGTCATGCTGGATCAGATAGTGTTGAATGTTCTGAAGGGATTGTGTACGAATGTGGATACAGCGCGATTAATCGCCTTAATCAAACGCTTGAACGATAACCCTGAATTCAGTAATGATAGTGCCTATCTTTATGAGTATTTGTCCGCTCTGGCGTTATATGCAGGAGATACTAACAATGGGTTGATGTTTATCCGGCAATCTTTGCAGAAAGAATTTACCATTCCACGTAAACTGAGTGAAGTACAACTGTTGTACCGTATGGGGGAAAAAGGGCAGGCGCAGGCCGGAAAACAGCAATTGCAGGAGCGCATCCGGGAAGATTACAGATTGCAGTGGGGATATGGCAGAATGATAGAGTCCCTGGAATTTAAGTGACCAAAAAATCAGCAGACACAGTCCTATGACCGACATCAGCATCATACTACCTGCGCGCAATGAAGCGAAATCTCTCGCGGTATTACTGCCGCGGATAAAGACCTTGTTTCCCGAAACAGAAATCGTCGTTGTGGATGATGGTTCTGAGGACAGCACGCCTTCCCTGTGCAATGTTCCGGGTTTTACCTATATACGGCGGCCAAACAGTCTTGGTAATGGCGCTGCTATCAAGGCGGGCGCCAGAGCGGCGCAAGGCGAAATATTTATTTTCATGGATGCTGACGGACAGCATCAAGCTGAGGATATCGCCGGTTTGTTGAATGGTCTGGAAGAAGGTTATGACATGGTTGTGGGCAGCCGTGGTAAAAATTCCAACAGCAGCATACTCCGGTATCTGGGTAATAAGTTTTATAATATTCTTGCCAGTTGGGTGACCGGACACAGGATAATTGATTTGACGTCCGGATTCAGAGCGGTACGAGCTGCCAAGTTTCTTGATTTTCTCAGTATTCTCCCTAACGGGTTTTCCGCGCCTACAACCATTACCATGGCTTTTTTCAGAGCCGGATATTCCGTTAAATATCTGCCTATCGATGCCAAAAAGGATGCCGGGAAAAGTCATATAAACATTTTTAAAGATGGAATCAGGTTTTTTCTGATTATTTTTCGTATTGCCGTCCTGTATTCTCCATTAAAAATATTTTTCCCGGCAAGCTTGGCTATATTTGCCACTGGCCTTGGATATTATCTCTATACATATCTTTCCGATGGGCGGTTCACCAATATGGGGATTGTGCTGTTTATTACCGCAGTGATTGTATTCCTGATAGGTTTGATATCCGAGCAAATCACATTCCTGATCTATCTTGATAAAAAGAAATAATACAATCCGCAGTGAAGATAAAAGATATCAAAAAATTGATACGACCGCTGCGACATACCCCATTGCATCCGCAATGGTTGATAAACCGAAATGGTGAGGCAACGCTCACACGCTTATTGCCGGACACGGATGACCTGGTGCTGGATATAGGTTGTGCGGATAAGGCTGCGAGTCAATATGTAAGGGATAAAGCAAATTACATCGGCCTGGACTACAACGACACGGCTTCAGAGTGGTATGAAACGGTACCGGACGTCTACGCTGATGCACAGGCACTGCCATTCGCAGAAGAATCCGTCGGCACAGTTTTGCTGCTGGATGTATTGGAGCATCTGCCGGATCCGGAGTTATGCATGGCGGAGATATGTCGGGTGCTGAAACCGCAGGGAAAAATTATAATACAGGTTCCTTTTTTATATCCTCTGCATGATATGCCACTGGATTTTCAACGTTGGACTCGTTACGGCCTGGAACGGTTGCTGTCAAAACACAGGCTGACTATTACTGAGTTGCATGAAGATGGCAACATTGGTGAGTCGTGGGCCATATTGACCAACCTGGCTTTATCGAAGACTCTAGTCTGGTGCATCGGTAACAAACATCCTTTGCTGGTATTAGCCGTATTCATACCATTCCTGATACCGGTGGTTAACCTGGCCGGGTATTTGGCAGCCAGGATATTTCCGGATATCAGTTACATTCCATACCGGTACAGGGTAGTTTCCGTAAAGGATTAACTCCATGGTGAATGGCCAATTTTCGGAACGGCGGGAGACAAATATTCTTGTGCTGACATCAACCTTTCCCCGCTGGCAAGACGATACCGAACCTGGGTTTGTATACCAATTATGCCAACGATTATCAGACAGCCATAACATCAAAGTCCTTGCGCCCCATTGCATGGGAGCGAAACGAAAGGAACTGATGGGCAATGTTGAGATTATCAGATTCAGGTATTTCCTGGAAAAGTATCAAACATTGGCATATGCAGGCGGTATTCTCGCGAAAATAAAAGAAGATCGGTTGCGCATGCTGCTGGTGCCTCTTTTTATACTATCCCAATTAATTCACCTGCTTGTTCTGTTAAGGAAAGAACGCTTTGATGCCATTCATGCCCATTGGCTTATACCGCAGGGTTTTGTCGCTATACTGGCAATGTTACTTGCCAGAAAATCCATACCGGTTATTTGCATCTCGCATGGGGGAGACCTGTATGCATTGCAAGGATCAATTATTCGTCTCTGCAAGTTATGGGTACTGAGCAGGTGTGCAGCGGTTTGTGTGGTCAGTCACAGTATGGCGGATTATCTCCGGCAGCTTGGAATTCCGGAGGATAAAATACACGTTGCGCCTATGGGTGTGGATTTGACAACAGTATTTGTTCCTGATGAAAACGCGATCAGAAACAAAAATACAATTATGTTTATCGGCAGACTGGTTGAGAAAAAAGGAGTTAAATATTTATTGCAGGCTTTTCGTGAGAATTTGAAAAATAATCGGAGCTTAAAACTGGTTATCATTGGGGATGGACCGGAAAAAACACCGCTTATGGAGCTGGCGAAATTGCTGGAGATAGACGATCACACAACATTTGTCGGAGCTGTCAGTTCTGAAAATCTGCCATATCATTATCGTACCGCCAGTATAATGGTATTTCCTTTCATCAAAACCGAGGCCGGCGATCAGGAAGGACTCGGTCTGGTGTTGATCGAGGCATTGGGTTGTCATTGTGCAGTGATCGCTTCCGATATGCCGGCAGTAAAGGATGTTATTATAGACGGCGGGACAGGCTTCCTGGCCAAGCCCGGTAATGTGAGTGAATTGACCGCGAAAATTGAATATTTATTGAGTCATCCGGATCTTGCGGAACGCATCGGCTGTAAAGGCAGGGAATTTGTCATGACGAGGTTTGACTGGAATATTGTGTCAGAGCGTTACAAAACAATTACCAATAAAATTATAAATCAGGTGACCAGTTACAACTGTTAGACCGGAAAGTCGAAGATGAAGCAGGTGCTCGTAAAAAACGGCGCAATCCACGTGGAGGATGTTTCTCCGCCACTCGTAGAGCCAGGCACGGTCCTGGTGCGCGTGGATCATTCCTGCATATCCATAGGAACAGAACTGGCAAGCCTTAAATCATCACAGTCCGCATCCTTAAGCGGTGCTGCATTGACCGTGAATAACCTTAAAAAGGTGGTGCGCTACATCAGAACAAGGGGTATCGGCTACACTAAAAACCTTGTCAAAACAGCATTGTCGACGAGTTCTCCGTTGGGTTATTCGGCAGCCGGCGTGGTAATGGAGGTGGGCGAAGGTGTGGATGATCTCCGAGTTGGCGACCGCGTGGCATGTGCCGGCGCGCAGTGTGCCAATCATGCGGAAATAATTCGTGTTCCCAGAAATCTGACTGTGCCGGTACCCACAGGGTTATCCCTGGCTGAGGCGAGCACGGTAACGCTCGGAAGTATCGCTTTACAGGGTATCAGACGCGCCAGTCCATCACTGGGCGAAAGTTTTGTCGTCATCGGCCTGGGTGTGCTGGGGCAAATAACCACGCAGATACTGAAAGCCAATGGGTGCCAAGTCTACGGGACAGACACAGAACCGGAACGTATAAAGATTGCTGAGGCTCACGGCCTTGATCAGGGAATTCATGAAGAACGTGGCGACATTGTTGAACAAGTAATGAAAGCAACCGCCGGTCTGGGCGCGGACGGCGTTATCGTAACGGCAGCAACACCTTCCGATAGTGTTATCAGCACGGCATTTAAAATGTGCAGACGGAAGGGCCGCGTAGTGCTGGTTGGCGATGTGGGTTTGAAGCTTAATCGCGCTGATTTCTATGCCAAGGAGCTGGACTTTTTTATCTCAACCTCCTACGGACCTGGCCGCTACGACAATATCTATGAAGAGCAGGGTGTGGATTACCCGGTTGCCTATGTCAGATGGACGGAAAATCGCAATATGATCGAGTACCTGAGATTACTGGCGGATGGCAGAGTGGTGTTGAAGGATCTGATTGAGCATGTCTGGCCGGTAGAACAGGCAACCAGCGCATATCAGGTGCTCGCTGCCAGTGGCAGGAAACCCTTGATGGCCTTGTTCTGTTATCAACAACAGGGATTGGCAGGCACGATCGACAGACGGATAATGCTTTCATCTACGCGGCGGGATAATGCCGGACGCATTCGTATCGCGATAATCGGCGGAGGTAACTTCGCCAAGGCCGTACACCTGCCCAATATCCAGTCGCTGCAGGACCAATATGCAATCAGGGCGATAGTCAGCCGAACCGGGCACAACGCCAGGACCACTGCTGTCAACTTTGGCGCCGATTATTCCACGACCGATTATCAGGAAGTGCTGGACGACAGCGAAGTGGATGCCGTCTTGATATGCACGCGGCACCATCAGCATGCGGAGATGACATTAAGAGCGCTGTGCGCCGGCAAGCATGTGCTGGTTGAAAAACCCCTCGCGGTCACCATCACGGAGCTGGAAGAAATCGAATCGTTTTATAATACAGCCATAGGTGCGGTGCCGTTGTTGCTTACCGGATTCAACCGGCGTTTTTCTCCATATATACGCAAGATCAAACACCTGATCAGCCGGAGCAACGGTCCGTTAATCATGAATTACCGCATGAATGCCGGATATCTGGCTCCGGACCACTGGGTGCATAATGAAGAAGGCGGCGGCCGGAACATAGGCGAAGCCTGCCACATATATGATGTATTTACTTACATCACCGGTGCGAAAATTAAAAATGTGGAAGCATTCGCCATTGATACCAGCAGCAGTTATTACAGCCATAAAGACAATTTTGTAGTGGTGTTGAAGTTTGCTGACGGTTCCCTCGCCAATCTGATCTATACGGCATTGGGAGATCCGGCTTATCCAAAGGAAAAATTTGATATCTTCGTGGACGGCATGGTTATCTCCCTGACCGATTACAAGACACTGGAAGTAACAGGCCGGGTTGCGGAATCATTCCACACTGCCAACATGGAGAAGGGCCATAAAGAGGAAGTTCAGGCATTCGCAGATGCCGTTAGTAATACGGGAAAATGGCCGATAGAATTGTGGGAACAGCTGCAGGTGATGCAAATCGCATTTCAAGTGGAAAAAAGGATTTCCACATAATCATCCCGATACCTCTGAAATCAACCCGGTTATTAATTCGCTGATCAGAATATGTGTGGCATCGTTGGCTCATTAGTATTTAACAACAGCCACTTTTCGGTTACGGAAAGCTATATCAATCGTATGCGGGACACGATGATACATCGTGGACCAGACGGCGCCGGCACCTGGATTTCGAATAACGGAAAGCTTGGTCTTGGACACCGGCGCCTGTCAATTATTGACCTGTCGGCTTCAGCCGCGCAACCCATGTGTAATCATGATAAGAGCTTATGGGTAACCTTTAACGGGGAGATTTATAACCACGCCGAGATACGCCGTGAGCTGATCGAATCGGGCTTCACTGACTGGAAGACCAGCCATTCCGATACGGAAGTCATTTTATATGCCTATCAGTGCTGGGGGATAGAATGCCTGCACCGTTTTCGTGGCATGTTTGCCTTCGCCTTATGGGATGAACGTAAACAGGCGCTCTGGCTGGTCAGAGACAGGATAGGGGTCAAGCCCTTGTATTACAGCATGCACCACGGCAGGCTGACGTTTGCGTCGGAAATCAAGGCGTTGCTGGCAGACCCTGGTCAGCAGAGAGAGGTAGATGAACAGGCGTTGTACCACTACCTGGGATTTTTGTGCTCTCCTGTCTCACAGACACTGTTCTCGGGGATAAACAAGGTTCCTGCTGGTCATTACCTTCGAGTGACTGCTGCCGGTAATGTCGAGAAAACACGTTATTGGGATCCATGGCAATTCGTCGTCCCGGAAACAACCCGTGATGATGCTGTTATCGCCGAAAAAGTATTGAATATATTGAGGGACTCGGTTCGATACAGAAAGGTCAGCGATGTCCCGGTTGGCGTGTTTCTCTCTGGCGGTATTGATTCCAGCACGAATACAGCCCTTTTCAGTGAAGGTGAGGAGCGGCCGGTAAATACTTTCAGTATCGGTTATGACGGTGAATACCAGTCATATAAAAATGAACTGGAGTACGCCCGGTTAATGGCAGCAGAAGTGAAAGCGAATCACAGGGAACGCATACTCTCCCTGCAGGACATTCTCGATTTTTTACCCGACATGGCCAGATATCAGGACGAACCCCTGGCGGATCCGGTATGTATACCCGTTTATTATGTTTCCAGACTGGCTCGAGAATCCGGCATGGTAGTGTGTCAGGTTGGGGAAGGCGCTGATGAATTATTCTGGGGTTATCCGGCCTGGCGTCACGCATTTAATTTGCAACGCGTTCTGGATCTGGGCATACCTAGAATATTAGACAGGGCTGCTCTAGCTGCCATGCGCCTTACCCGCCGATCCGGTACGCGCTACTATGAATGGATACGCCGTGCCGCGGAGGGACAACGTATATTCTGGGGAGGCGCTGAAGGTTTTACCGATGAACAAAAGCGGATGCTTTTCGGACCAAGGCTGGTTAAAAAATTCAAACATTACACAAGCTGGCAGTCAATTGAACCGTTCTGGAATGAATTTCAGGATAGCGCCTGGGAAAAATCGGTACTGCATTGGATGAGCTATCTGGATCTGAAACAGCGCTTGCCGGAACTGCTGTTAATGCGCGTAGACAAGATGAGCATGGCCACAAGTCTCGAATGCCGGGTACCGTTTCTGGATCACAAGTTTGTTGAATATGTGCTCGGCATCCCGCAGAACGTTAAAACCCGCAACGGCGAATTGAAATATATACTCAAAAAGGCCGTGAAAGGGGTTATTCCTGATGTATTGATCAACAGGCCAAAACAGGGTTTTGGCGTGCCGGTACACGAATATTTATATGATCGACTTGGCAATGATATCGCAACTGGTCTGGCTGAACTCGGCAGCAAAACGGATTACTTCAATAAAGACTATATTGCTCAACTGCAGCGCGAGAGGAATAGCGTGGCGCTCTGGACTTTGTATAATTTTTATTTGTGGTGGAAAGAATACTTACGATAAATAATAGACTACTTGACGGCTTCAATTATGATATACCAACCAAGTAAACCGGATAAAAAATCAATAATTCGATCTGGTATATAAGGACCTATATAAAATATATCTCTTTTCACCAGATGTTTTACCGAGCAATCAACAGTACAGAATTTACTGAATAATATTTTAAACTGTTTTTTTGTATATAACTTTATGACCAGATCCGGATTATCATTCAGATATTCAATTTTACTTATACGCTCTTTAAGAGATTCGTATTTATATCTTCCTTTAAACAGCCAGTCCATAAGGAATACAGACCACCAGAAAAATAATGAATGTTTGTTGTAGACAGTTATCCAGCATTTTCCCCCGGGTTTAAGGATCCTGTGTATTTCAGAAACAATTCTGCCTGTATCAGGCGAGTGGTGTATAACTCCAAATGAATAAATAAAATCCATGGACTCATTCGCAATCGGCAGATTTTCCGCATCCCCGCAAATCAGGGACGAATTAAAGCCGTATATTTTTAGACGCTCTTTCAGTATAAATGAATTATTTAATGTCAGATCAATTCCATGAATATCAGCCCCCTGCCTTAATAAACCTAAGTGATCAGTGCCCATACCAAAACCTATTTCCAGTACCCGTTTATCCTTTAAGTTAAAGTTATTGATTGCATCCAGTATCCAGGGGTGTGACGAATAACGATCATTTTCAATCTCATCGAAATACTCTTTACTCAATTTTTCTGCCTCGGAACTGTTTGAACCACATGGAGATCTGGTCCAGTAAGTTTGAGTATTGGTTTTATATCTCTGATTACTGCGATTGTTAAAAATCGTCGTATCTAAATATTTCATTTGTAATAAATCAGTTAAGAGTGTAGAGGGATAAAAATTTAACACTGTTGCCAATCCAGCTTGGCAGGAGTTCCAATATCCCGGAAAAATAACCTGTACTACTGATAAAATCCTTTTGCATTAACATTTTCCTGGTCTTGATATTATATATCCGCAAGGAATTCTTATCTGCTAGTGTAAATATATATATATCCTCGTCCAATTCGATTGCGTCATGCAGCCAGTAAGTGTCAAGAGAAAATAATGATTTTATATTTCCGGTATTATCCAGAATTATCAATTCGCCCGCGCAACTGTCTACAAAGTATATATCAGAATTTCTGTTGACGCGGGCTCCATGGCAACCAGTGTAACCTCTCGTAATTTCCCTATATGAAGAATCAGTTATATCAAATATCCCTATTGCGCCTTGTATCAGTGTAGAAATAACTATATTACTATTATTATTAAAGGGGTAAGCAGAATTAATATGTGTTAATTGATAATCATTAGGAATGTAATGTTTTAATAAATCTGAATCCTGATTCAGGACGTAATTATTTCCATAGATTGAACCCGGCATCCTGAAATAATCAATAAATTTACCCGAATAATAATCGAGAATTATTACGCTGTCTGAAGCCGAGGCGGATAATATCAGTTTTGTATCATCAAAAGCGCAGACAGAATGTATCCCTGCCATAAGGCCCGATTCGTGACGCCGTATGGTTTCGAGAGAATTACGATTAATTTTATTGCATTTGTAGATTGAAGAATTCAACTTCCATATTTCCACAGCATTTTCATAGGCAACCGCAATAATATCTTCCTTCAAGAATGCGGCATGTTGAATTATTTTTCGTGATTTTATTGATCCTATAAATTTAAGGTTAAATTCAGGCTGATATAATATTTTATAGAAACTTAATGCCCCGGAATATACTTCGTAATAAGATGCAGGTCTTAAAGTTGAGAAATCAGGTAATGAATCAAGGCGTCCATTCCTGTTATATCTCTTGTTTAAATTTTCACGGGAACAATATTCAAGGTCAGTTTCTCTTGATGAATGGGATACAATTAGTACTTTGTTGTCAGCCATTCCTGGATTATAAAGTATTTAATGGATAATTAGTTCAATTCTATTGTTACAAGGAACTATATTCTATTGAAAAATAACTGTTATTAAAGTTAGTTACACAATTTAGTTCATGGCCGGATAATGCTGAATATACCGATAATAGAAAACGTATATGGAAGTAAAAAAAAGCTTCAATGGATGATTTCTAAAATTAATTTAAAAAATAAAATTATTGAATTGGGTTGTGGAACCGGTTATATGATCACACTACCATTACTGAAAATGGGATATGATATAACCGGGCTGGATATCCATGAGGATAGTATAAATTACGGAAAATGTTTATTTGAAAAGGAGAAATTGCCGATAAATCAGTTGAAGTGTTGCGATATCTCAGGTATTGAGGATAAAGTTGATGTAATTATAGCATCAGAAATATTAGAGCATCTGCAGGATAATGCTATAAATGATCTGCTTAATAAATTAAAAGAATATTTGAACCCCGGTGGAATTTTACTCGTCACGGTGCCAAACGGTTACGGATGGTTTGAAGTTGAAAACTATCTCTGGGATAAATTAAAAATAAACTATTTTGTCGAGAGATACAGGATACATATATATCTTGAGGAAATTAAAGAATTATATTTGGGACTGACACTTGATTCAAAGGAGATATCCTCACTGAACGCTTCTCCACATATACAAAAATTTACTTATTCCTCGATTCAAAATCTGTTAAGTAAAAACGGATTTTTTATAGAAGAGATTAAAGGCTCTGTTTTATATTCAGGAAAATTAAGTAATTTATTATTGAGAGGGGTAAAACCACTATTGACACTTAACAACTTCCTGGGCGGCCTGTTTCCCAGGGTTTCCTCGAATTTCTACGTTTGTTGCAGAGTTAAATGATTATTATTTGTATACAGTTTAGTGCAGAGACCATCGGGCCGGGTGTGTAAAGAGCACGTCATTCAACAATATGGATGTTTCATTCTTATTTATGGATATTTCATGACTGTTAAAATAAGAATCATATACACCTTCTGAAATTGAGAAATATCGTCTGGTATTATTCTTTTCCAGATAACCTTCCCTGAAAATCGTAAAACTAATGATATATGTTCCGTAGGTAAACTGTATTGAGTCCACCGCTACTTCAATAGTACCTTCAGTACTGTTTCGAAATGAAAATAATATATCATTGGTCCAGAATCTATGCGTACGGACAATTCCATCTTTAAAGAATGTTATGCATATAGTAGGTTTTTCATTAATATTTTCTTCATTAATCCGAAAATTCATCAAGATTTTCATTGATGAATCATGATCGAAAATTAATGTTTCATTGCCGTTTATATCCATAAATTTTATATCCGTAATTTCTATATGCTTCGTGCCGAACCGGCTAGCTTTGTGATTAATTAGGAAAGTATCATTAATTTCTATTTTCTCCTGTTTTAAAAGTAATATCGCATTGTCCCATTGGTCTGATTTATGTAGCTTTAGATCGCCTTTATAAATGTCATCCGAAAAAGTGGGCTGGATTTCCACGTTCACAACAGTCGTTCTGTCACAGTAATAAGTCATAAAGAATTTTAACTGATTATTAATAATATCGCCGTCAAAAGGCAATATGAAGGAAAGCTTATGGTATATGGACCCGTATTTATTAAACTTTCTGGCGTATTTATTTTTATGTATGGTTATTTCGCTCCAGTTGGATTCTTTGGTGTCGGTGATTAAATAATCCTCCTCTTTTTTATCAGATACATCAAGATGGAATAATTTATCATTACCGTCATATAAAATTATATCTGAAATAAAAATATTCGCGTTACTTTCCGCAGTCCTTAATTCACAGTAAAAATATTTTTTTATATTTAATTTGTTTTCGATAAGTTTTTTCCTTTTCAGTTGTAACCTGTGTTCTTCCTGTTTCCGTATTGAATCAGCGTAAGTAGTATGTATCTCGGTACTTTTGCCATCCGCTTTTACTTTGCCGTTATCCAATAGTATAAACCGATCACAAATATTCATGGCCGAATAGATGTCATGGGTTACGAGGATCAGTGTGCTGTTTTCGGAACATAAATCCCTGATTCGTTCATAGCTTTTTTGAGTGAAATAGGCGTCACCGACACTAAGCACTTCATCTAGCAGCAGGATGTCCGGATGTATCGAGGTCGAGGCCGCGAACATAAGTCGCATTTTCATTCCGGTTGAATAGGTTTTAGCGGGTTGGTCTATATACTCCTCCAGTTCGGAAAAATCGACTATCTCTGCAAATCTCTGATCCGCATCCTGCCCGGTCACGCCATAATTGGCCAAGTAGGCATAGACGTTTTCCCTGCCGGTAAAGTCGGGCAAGAACCCCGTCCCTATTTCGAGTAGCGGGTGTACATTTCCGGAGATTTCAATTTCACCCGTGGTTGGCCTGATCACCTTGCATATCAGTTTTAACAAGGTACTTTTGCCGGCGCCGTTACGGCCGATAATGGCAATCTTTTCACCCCGGTATATTTCCAGGTTTATATTATCCAACGCTGTATGCGTATCAAATTTACCATTCTGATTCACTAGCAACCCGAATGCATCGAGCAAGCGGTACCGTTGGTTATGATAAAGCCTGTATATTTTTGTTAAATTCTTGGCGCGAATTACGGGTTTATTCATAATCCATAATAATATCTTTGAATTTACTGAACACGGTGCATCCAGTGATAAACAATATCAGGCAAATACCAACATAAGCGGCAAATATCGTCAGTGAAGGCAATTCACCATACAAAATACTGGATCTGAAAATCTCCAGCATATAATAGATGGGGTTGGCATAGACTACCAAGAGGTATTGTCCGTTCAGCATGTCTACCTGATATCCGATAGGTGAAATAAACAATAGGAAGATAACGAATAAATTTGTGATGTAATTAATATCAGGAAATAAGATCCCTACTGGTGAAATCAGCCACGCTATTCCCATGAATGCAATGACTTGAAAGAAAATAACCAGGGGCAACCACAAGATGTGCAATGATAATGAACCATTGATTGCCGCAAGCAACACCAGAATAATAATACCGACCATTTCACCGATGACAGTCATCAGGACAGTCCGGACAGGTATTATTTCAATGGGAATTACGACATTTTTAACCAGTTCGATATTCTGTTTTAAACAGGTTCCGCTGAAATTCATACATTCCATGAAAGCAAGATAAGGAACAAGACCGCAAAACACATATAAGACATATTCAAGTTGACTGAACTGCGGGAACCTGACCTGAAATACAACCAGATATAAAAACAGGTACATCGATAAAAACAACAAGGGGTACAATATAGCCCAGGTCTTGCCGAAGACTGAACCGGCATAACGTCTTTTAACTTCCGTCCTGGTAGTTGCAAGAATTATCCTATAATTATTCAGTAAAAATAAGGACATCCTGTATGTCGATGATTTGATTATATTAAATAAAGACACGAATTTGCCTTTCGAATACTGTTAATGGTTATCTGATAACGTAAAATGTTATGAATATGTGCAACGCGACGGTGGTTCTCCGACTGATAGCATAAGGTCTGACGACTTAATCAGCAACGACTGCGGCGAATCACCAGGATTAACAATAGCAAATAATTGCACAATGTTGTGGAAATTAATGAGGTGCTGTTCGCGGATCACACCAATCCCGGTGGTGGAGCAACTGAAAGGTATGAAGTTGCTCTCTGTAGCGCTCTGATCGAGGAAGTTATGAATGAAGCACCGATCTTCTGCGACTACCATCGCCAATACGGGATGTACTCAGGCACAAGCCACCGCTAAAAACTGCTGAAATATATCGACACTGCCATCCGGCTTTTTTGCCATGAAAAAAACGTTGAAAATCTATAATGTGGTCGGGGCTCGACCAAACTTCATGAAGATTGCTCCTGTAATGGAACAGATGAAGCTGCGTCCTGAGCTAACTCCAATTTTGATACATACCGGCCAACATTATGATGAAAAGCTTTCAAAGGTTTTTTTTGACAACCTGGGATTGCCTGAACCGGATATAAATCTGGGTATTGGTTCCGGCTCGCATGCTGTTCAGACGGCCGGAGTGATGATCGAATTTGAGAAACTTTGCGACAGGGACATGCCTGATCTGGTTCTGGTGGTGGGTGATGTCAATTCAACCCTGGCATGCAGTCTGGTCGCGGCCAAACTTTGCATCCCTATCGCGCATGTGGAAGCAGGCTTGCGAAGCAGGGACAGGTTAATGCCAGAGGAGATAAACCGGATAGTCACGGATGCAATTTCCGATTACCTGTTTACCACATCAAAAGATGCCGATGCTAATCTGCTTGCCGAAGGAATACCGATGGAGAAGATATTCTTTGTTGGTAATGTCATGGTGGATACTTTGCTAAAGCATCGTGATCAGGCAGTGAAACTGAATTATCTGAAAATCATTAACTGTAAAATCAAAGAAGGGGGCTATGCCCTGGTGACATTGCATCGCCAGTCCAATGTCGATGACAGGGAAACCCTGGCGAAGATAGTTGCTGCGATTGAGTATATTCAAAACCAGCTAACTGTGATTTTTCCTGTGCACCCGCGGACAAAAAAACAGTTACAGAAATATGGTATGGATCGGAAACTGGCATCGCTAAAGGGATTGGTTTTGCTTGAACCTCTGGGTTATCTGGATTTCCTGAGTGTAATGTCCGGCGCCAGAGTCGTACTGACGGATTCTGGCGGCCTGCAGGAGGAAACAACAGTGTTGGGCATCCCCTGTCTAACGATCAGGGAGAATACGGAGCGTCCGATAACCGTCTCTATGGGAACGAACCAGCTCGTGGGTACGGATTACGGCCGTATTATTTCAGCAGTGGAGAAAATACTGGAAGGTAACGATATAAGAGGCAGAATCCCGGAATTGTGGGATGGTCGTGCCGCCGAGAGAATCGTCGATATAATCGGAAAACTGGTGTAGTTTAATCTTTCGTCAATACAGATTACTGAGCGGACAGTGGCGAGACTTATTGTTTACAAGTACATCGTGCCGGAATATGAAAGGCATAATGATCTTGAATTCCGCCGATCGAATGAAGTGGCTGAATGGATAAAGTCCGGGGTGTTTATAAAAAAGTTATTCAGCTATGAATACACCGAATATTATTCAAGTAATCTGACAACGCAAAAATCCCAGTTTGTTCTCGCGGCGGCGTTATGGTTGTTAAGCAGTGGCGAGGCGATACTGAAGGACCGTTACGGGCGTAGTGAAAAAATAACTTTATGGTTGTTGTGTAAGAAAGCATGCAGAGAGTTGTACGACCTGCTGGCATATTCATCGTTACTGAACCGAATAAATAAACTGGTCAGCGAACTTGCAAGAATGCCGGTTAAGTCCAGACCGGCATCTGTTGATCTGGGTCTGTCACCGGTTTATCTGCGGTCCGATCTGGTCCCCGGGTTACAGTGCGGCGGTTCAGTAGGACATATTGCGGGGGTATTGAACAATCTGGATAATTTTTGCGCCCCGCCTTTGTTTCTCAGTACCGACAGAATTCCGACAGTACGTGATGATATATCATTGCATATCATAAACCCCGAAAACAGATACTGGGGATTTCAGGAACTGCCGGAACTTAATTTCAACGAAAAGTGTTTTGCCCAGGCCTGTAAAATACTCGATCATGAAACTGCGTTGTCTTTTATTTATCAGCGCTACTCCCTGTACAATTTTACCGGCGCCAGGTTGGCGGCCAGATACAAACTGCCTTTCGTACTGGAATATAATGGGTCGGAGGTATGGATAGCGAGAAATTGGGGGCAAATACTCAAGTACGAAGACCTGGCTATCCGGATCGAACGATATAACACAGAAGCCGCGGATGTCATCGTTGTCGTCAGCAAACCACTATTGCTCCAATTAACCTCCGCCGGCGTGGATGAAGCAAAGATACTCGTTAACCCCAATGGCGTTAATCCTGAAAGCTACTCGCCTGAAATCAGCGGGGAACCTGTCAGGGAAAAGTACGGCTTGCATGGTAAACAGGTAGTTGGCTTTATCGGTACCTTCGGGAAATGGCATGGTGCGGAACGCCTGACTGAAGCCATGGCAGCCCTGGTGCGTAATTATCCTGAATTCAGAAACAGGATCAGGCTTATGCTTGTGGGGGACGGAGACATGGTCCCACTGGTCAGAAAAATAATCGCTGAGAATGGCATTGAGGATATATGCCTGTTAACGGGACTGGTACCGCAGGCCGAAGGGCCATCACATCTGGCGGCTTGTGATGTGCTGGTATCACCGCATGTCCCCAATCCGGACGGAACCCCATTCTTCGGTTCCCCGACAAAACTGTTTGAATATATGGCGATGGGAAAAGGGGTTGTTGCATCGGAACTGGATCAGATTGCTGAAGTTCTCTCACATAATCATACAGCCTGGCTGGTTAAACCCGGTGATCCGGAAAGTCTGATGCTTGGTATCAAAACTCTGCTTGATGACCCGGCATTATCCGTTCGACTGGGAAAGGCTGCCAGAGCTGAAGTTTTGGCGAAATATACATGGAAACACCACACCGGCAGGATTATTGAAAAAATCAGGGAAGTTACTGGAAACAGTCGTTAGGATTGTGACTGGTATGCCGTCAAACCCTCTCAGAAAAATGATCAGGCTAATCGTTCATAAAATGAACAGGATCGTCCAGGTCACTGTACTGAAACTGAGACTCTTTCTGCGCTGCAGCTATTACATCGATAAGTATATACCCCGAGGATTATCGGTCTTTTTCTCGCCACTGGATCCACATCTTTTTAGTTATCAATCGGAAAGCATCATGGCAATTGCCCGGCTGCATATCCGCCATTATTTCAATATTCTCGGATCGGGCTGGCTGAAAAATGAATTCGGTATGCTGTGTCCTGGCCTGGAGGGACATATTTATCTTGGCGGTTTCGATATTGATGTGACATCCAGCGCCGGATTTATCAAGAAACGGATCAACCGGGCCAATGCAAGGGAGTCACTGAATATCTGGAAAAACGTAGACGAAAATCACATCCCGATAGACTGGCAGAGGGATATAAAATCCGGTTACCGGTGGTCGGAGAAAACCTGGTACACGGATGTGAAATATGGTCATCTTGCCGGTGTGGATGTCAAAGTCCCCTGGGAACTGGCGAGAATGCAGCATTTACCCTCTTTGGCATTCGCATATGTCCTGACATCGAAAGTTGAGTATGCATGTGAGTTCCGTAACCAGGCGCTGGATTTTATTGCCAACAATCCGCCGCAATGGGGCGTGAATTGGTCCTGTACCATGGATGTGGCAATCAGGATAGCGAATATGCTGGTTGCTTATGATTTGCTGGCGGCCAACGGTTATGTATTTGAAAAGGAATTCATGGCAATATTTGAACGGAGTGTCTATGAACACGGCCGGCATATCAGTAATAACCTGGAATGGAATCCATATGTAAGGGCTAATCATTATCTGGCGGATATCGCCGGATTGTTATTTGTGGCCGCATATTTACCACGCAGTAAAGAGACTGATACCTGGTTACTGTTTTCAGTCAATGAGTTAATTAATGAGGTTCACAGGCAGTTTCATGAAGACGGATCGAACTTTGAGGCTTCGACAAGTTATCATCGGCTGTCCGCTGAGATGGTAATTTATGCAACTGCCCTGGTGTTGCGTCTTGATAATGACGGCCGGCTGGATATAACGGATTATTACCCATTACTTAATAATCGATATGGGCAATTTCCGGTTCGACAGGTTAAGAAATACGGCTTTGCAGGTGGCAGCGGTAAACTTCCATTTCCCGATACCTATCTTTACCGTATGCATGGCATGTCCGAATTCGTCAGATGTATTACCAAGGATGATGGTCAGGTACCGCAGGTTGGGGATAACGACAGTGGCAGGTTTTTCAAATTTCAACCGGAATATCGAAGGACAACGGCAAATGAAGCCAAAGCAAAGTACCGGAATCTGCAGAACTACCAGGTTCTATCTGAAGAAGATGACTATTGGGACGAATTATTTCAAAAGCATGAACATATCCTGGCTGCGGCAAGTGGAATTGTTGCGGATGGGTTACCAGGTGTTATGTATGGGAATCATCTGGATTTTATATTGAGCAGTACTCTTGCCGGTGGTGCGAAGTTAAGCCTGCAGGACATCATTCCTGAATTCAGGCCGGCTGCTACGCGTATCGGGACGGAAAGCATATGGCAGGAACACATGCATCGAATGGAGGGCATATCATCACCACAAAAAATGGCGTTGCGGATACCATTGAATAAATCCATTGGAAATTATCTCGGGCTGTACGGATTTACACATGGCGGCTTTTATGTGTTCCGCAATGAGCATTTATATTTATTAATTAAATGCGGCCAACATGGACAGGACGGTAATGGCGGACACGATCATAATGATCAGCTTGCGATTGAGTTATCGATCGACGGAGAGGACGTGATTGTTGATCCGGGTACTTACCTGTATACACCAGTGCCGGAAGCCAGAAACCGTTATCGTTCAGTAGCAGCGCATTTTGCGCCGCAGCTGCATGACATCGAACCTGAATCACTGGAACTTGGGTTATTTCGGTTATCGAATAATGCTGATCCGAGAGTACTGTATTTCGGTGAGCAGGGTTTTATCGGTACGCACCGGGGTTATGGTCCGTCCGTATACAGAATTATTGCACTGACGGAAAAAGAAATAACAATAACCGATTATATTGACGGAGATATGGCACTGAAGGATATCTATGACATTAATCTATATCCATGCCGTGTCCATTATTCACCTTCATATGGCCAGGTCCTCAGGTAGAGTATTATTTATTGCCTATGATTTTCCTCCATGCACGAGCGTAGGGGGTAGCATCCGATCGGAGAAATTTGCCAAATACCTGCCAGGTTGCGACTGGCGCCTGTCTGTACTGACGCTACAGGAAACAGTTCATCGAAACCGGCCGGAGAACTTTCCGGATGTTTGCCGGATCAGGTCGCTCACACCATGGATGAGACCATATCATGTGGTACCCTATGGCTGGGCAATAATGCTGTATTTTGCAGCAAAGCGAATGTTGAATAATATCCGGCACGATATCGTATATGTGTCATGCCCACCTTATCCGCAAACACTGACAGCACTGTTGTTAAAACTTCGATATAAAATTCCTCTGGTTGTAGATTTCAGGGATGTCTGGGCACAGGATCCCTATATTGAAGGCAGCAGGCTGATAAAGAGAGCCGTCTATAAATGGATATTCCCGTTTTTGGAAAAAATGGTGATCAGAAGATCTGACAGCCTGATTTTTAACTCGGAATCCGCACTACAGGCCTATCAGATAAAATATCCAGATAGCGCGGACAAGATGTGTGTGATACCAAACGGTTTTGATGAGGAAGATTTTGGCGCATATAAACCAACAGGATCGAAGGATGTTTTAAATGTCCTTTATGCCGGCAGGTTTGGAGTGGGAGATAGGAATCCGGAAATAATCATGCAGGCGCTGGCAATTCTTAACGATGAAAAGGCGCCGATAAAATTTACATTTATCGGCGACAGTTCACCGGCGCTGCCCGCGCTGGTGGAAAAATATGGCCTGGCAGCTGTGGCTGATATCAAAAACCAGATACCACATGATGAACTTGTTAACATGATGGGTGGTTTTGATGTTTTATTGTTATACCAGGAAAACAGTCCGTCCAGAATCACACCCGTTGCCGGTAAAACATACGAATATTTACGAGCAGGTAAACCAGTACTGGCCGTATGTCCGGACGGTGATAATGCAAAAGTGATTGAAAATTACTGCGCCTTCTACAGAGTGACAAATGAATACCGACCCGAAAAAATTGCTGAACTGCTGCGGGAAATGATCCGGGACTGGAAAAACAACTTATTGCCGGTATATGCCATAGCAAAGAACGAATTCGATATTTATTACAATCGGAAGCATCTGGCATTAAATCTGGCAGCTATTTTTAATGACCTTTGTGGTCGTAAGGTATGAAAGTCATCAGTCCCGTGCCCACAGGGAGCGGTGCATTTATCGCGCACAAGTCCCTGGAACTGGGAATTAAGGACTATAAAGTCATTCCTTACAATCCGTATTGGGCATTAGTCCCGCCCGTTATCAGCTGTTTTAATGACAAGTCAGCGGATATTATTCATGCGCCGGTCGATTATGCAATCTTTTCCAGATTGGGCAGGAAGCCTTTGATATCGACGTTCCATGGATTTGTTCTGGACCAATATATGCAAAAATATGTCACTTTATTGCATAGAATTCATTACTGCACAGACTTGCGATGGTTTACTCTGGCCGCACTTGATAAATCACGTGTGGTTACCTGTGTCAGTCAGTATCTGGCGCATCTGGTCAGGGAAGAGTTAGGTTACAAAGGTGAAATCAGGGTTATTTATAATGGTATCGATATAAATAAATTTTCTCCCGATAAAACGACTGAGGATGAGAAAAAAGAAATTAAAGTACTGTATTGTGGAGGTGGAAGCAGACGCAAGGGCGCGGATTTAATTCAGCCGATACTTGACAGATTGTATAAAAATATAACATTAATTCATACCTCCGGATTGAAGTCAGGTAAGCGGCAAGGAATGAATACACGGACGGTATTTTCAAGAAGAGTGAAACATGAGGCGATGCCATCGCTCTACAATGAAGTGGATATGCTCTTGTTCCCGACCGTGAGAGAAGGATTTGGTTTGGCCGTTGCCGAGGCGATGGCTTGCGGATTGCCTGTAATCGCCACAAATTGTTCCGCAATGCCGGAGTTGATAGATGATAACAAGGGAGGTTTTTTATGTGAGATTGGCAACGTTGATATGTTCGCGGAGAAGATCAATCTGCTTGCGCGATCGCACAGCCTGAGGCGGGAAATGGGCGCATACAACAGACAAAAAGCAGAACAGAAATTTACTCTGGACAGGATGACGCGCGAGTATAAATTACTGTTTGAAGAAGTTCTTTCATGAGGCTGATAGTTAGCCCGGTTCAAACCCACTGACTGAAAGCCGATATGTCTGATCGACTCAAGACCTTTTTAGCATCCCGGTTACCTTTTCTTATTCCGCTCTGGAAACAGGTAAAGTATTTCTCATTGAAAGATAAGCCTCCCAAGCTGATATTCAGTGAGATATTCCGTAAGAACAAATGGGGGGGTATGGATACACCTTCCGGTCCTGGTTCAAATTTTGTACAGACAGCCGCTGTGCGCGGAGTTTTGCCGCAACTGCTCGAGGAATTAAATATCAAATCGCTGCTTGACATTCCTTGCGGGGATTTTTACTGGATGAAGTTAGTGAAGATGGATGTGGAATATATCGGTGGCGATATTGTGGACGAACTGATTAGTGACAATCAAATGAAGTACGGGAGCGCAAGCCGCAGATTTATTTATCTGGATCTTCTACAGGATGAGTTACCCAAGGTCGATTTAGTCTTTTGCAGAGATTGCCTTGTTCACTTTTCATACCAGCATATTCAACGTGCTCTCAGGAATATAAAGTCCTCGCGCTGCGAATATCTGCTTACAACAACATTTACCGGGAGAGAAAGCAATGAAGAAATTCCGACAGGTGCATGGCGACCGATAAATCTGCAGATCCCGCCATTTAATTTTCCAGAACCTATCAGGTTGATTGATGAAGAATGTCCAATGGACGGCTATCGGGATAAGTGTTTGGGACTGTGGAAAAAGAACGATATTCCGGACTTTTGATAACTTTGCGGAAATTCAGCAATCGTGTGGGTCTCGTACACAGCTTTGGTATAAGGAGGAGTTCGAGGAGATATTATCCACATAAGTTACAGCATGAATTGTTGATACGGTTTTTACTCAGGCCCGAGGTGTTTGCATGAGATACACTATTCTTTCCGTTCCAGGTATCTGTTTTTTACCAAGAGTATTAAAATATTCTGAAAATACATGTTCGAAATTATCCTGATTATATTCAGGAAAAATATCTGTTCTGTTGCGTAGTAGTTTTTT
>JACVQI010000158.1 GCA_015661095.1 Gammaproteobacteria bacterium | reverse complement strand
CTGGCCCCGGTGTTTGCGCCGGCATGGCCACCGCCAATTCCATGCACATCGCCTGCGAGGCGCTTGGCATGACGCTGCCGGACAGCGCCCCGGTGCTGGCGGACAGCCCGAAAATGAAGGCCCGCGCCCGTGTATCCGGTGAGCGCATCGTCGCCATGATCGAGGCGGACATGAAACCCCGCGACATCATGACTGCCGGCGCTTTTAAAAATGCCGTGGCCTGCGTGCAGGCGGTCAGCGGCTCCATCAATTGCGTCAAGCATCTGCAGGCAACCGCATATGAGGCCGGGCTGGATCTGGATGTCTATGGGATGTTCAACGAAATCGGCGCGAAAGTACCGGTGTTAAGCGCCGTACGCCCCAACGGCAAACACACCATCGCCGAATTCGAGGACGCCGGCGGTGCCAGCGCGCTACTGAAGCAGTTGGAACCATTGCTCGATACCGGTTGCATGACCGTGAATGGCAAAACGCAGAAGGAAAATCTTACCGGAGTGAAAGTTCGCAATGAGGAAGTGATCCGTCCGCTCAGCCGGCCGTTTTCACCCAAGCAGGCAATTATCATTCTGCGCGGCAACCTCGCGCCGGAAAGCTCGATCGTCAGACTGGGAGTCCGGACCGATGACAGCCGGGATCGGTTTACCGGCACCGCCATTATTTATGAAAATAACCAGGATGCCATGGCGGGACTGGAACGAGGCGAGGTAAAACCAGGGCATGTCCTCATCCTGCGCGGGCAGGGACTGAAGGGCGGGCCAGCCATGGCCGGTGGCGCGTCATTGGTCGTGTTCGCCATTTATTCCGCCAATCTGCAGAATGATATCGCTTTTGTTACTGATGGACAGTTGTCAGGTTTGTGTAACAAGGGTATAACCATAGCCGAGGTGGCGCCGGAGTCGGCCGTGGGCGGGCCTTTGTGCCTGGTCGAGAACGGTGATCGCATATCGATAGACATCGACAATCATCTGCTGCATCTCGAAGTTCCGGAACAGGAACTCGCGGCCCGGCTCGCCCGCCTGGGTGAGCAGGTACCGCCGGCCGCTACCGGCTATCTGGGCATCTATCAGCGGGATGTGCAGTCGATGTCAACCGGGGCCGTACTGGTTAAAAATAAAGTTTGTTAACTTTCCAGGCGCATATCCGGAATTTTCCAGGTTCATTACTGGCGATTGAGTTGCCGGGTATTTGAAATTCTTCTGACGCAATCTGTTTCAGATTAACCGTGGGAATAGTCATTGTCGCAAACACAACAGCAGTCTGAAGCACCGGCGGCGGAGACACACGCGACCAGCTATAAACCCTGGTATCTCTATTATGTACTCGGGGTTTTGTTCATCGGGTACGTCTTCAACTCCATGGACCGCGCGGTACTCAACGTGCTGCTGGAATCCATCAAGCAGGAGTTTGGCGTCAGTGATAAGCTGTTGGGATTTTTAGGCGGGTTCACCTTCGCTGCGTTTTATGCGACTATGGGTATTCCTATTGCCGCCATTGCTGATCGCACCAGCCGGGTCAATGTTCTATCAGTTTGTATTTCCCTGTGGAGCATCATGACCGCCCTGTGCGGGACGGCAACACAGTTCATTTATCTGTTATTCGCGCGCATCGGCACCGCGGTGGGAGAAGCCGGCGGCACACCGCCTTCCCATTCCCTCATCTCCGATTATTTCCCCATCAACAAACGCGCATCGGCAATTTCGATCTACATGTTGGGTATTCCCATCGGGATGAGCCTCGGTCTTTTTTTCGGCGGATGGTTAAACGAGATTTATGACTGGCGAATCGCTTTTATTGCTATAGGCATGCCTGGTGTATTAATTGGCATCCTGATTAAACTTACCGTCAAGGAACCTCCCCGCGGTTATTCGGACAAGCTCACGGTCGCTCAGGCTACTGCCTCAGCGCCATCGATGTTGGAAGTTTTTAAATATTTATGGAATCTTAGGGCCTTTCGCAATATGTGCCTGGGGAATGGTTTGCATTCATTTGTCTGGTACGGCGGCAGTATTTTTAATGCAACTTATTTCATGCGTTCACATGAGATGAGTTCCGGTGAAGCCGGGACCATATTATCTACAGTAGCTTTAGTCGGGATCATCGGCACATTTTTCGGCGGCGTGCTTGCGGACAAGCTGAGCGTGCGCGCCAACGATAAACGCTGGTATCTGTTGCTGCCTGCAATCGTTACGATCGGTATGCTGCCATTTCAGTTTAGCTCCTATCTCGGGCGTGATTTGTCAATAGTAATTCCATCGTTCTACATCATGATGATACTGGCATCGATATTTTTTTCCCCCACTTATGCGATGGCCCAGGCGCTTGCCCCCATGCAGATGCGGGCTCGGGCTACTTCTATTGTATTGTTCATGCAGACACTGATTGGCCTCGGCCTGGGACCGTTCTTTGTCGGCTGGATCAGTGATCTCCTGGCGGATTCCAAAGGTCAGCATTCTCTGGCCTGGGGTCTGGTGATCGTCGGCCTGGTCAATATCTGGGCTGCATGGCATTACTTCCTGGGGTCGAAAACCCTGGTTAAGGACCTTGAACGTACCGCGTCGTTGAACAAGGCTTTCGCGAGTTAGATAATTACTAATGACGCAGAGTGAGCAGATATTCACCCTGGCAAAGCAGAAATATTATTTGCAAATATTTTATAATTAATTTAATAATTTATTGAATCAGGAGTTTTTCATGAGTCAGCGGCTGGTTGTTCACGATCCTCGCGGTTATCCGCCCAAAATAGCCGGCAAACGCATTGCCGATCGGTTGTCCGGCCTGGAAGGCAAGGTGGTCTATCTGGTCGACTGCCTGTTCGATAACTCGGAGATTTTTATCGAGCAATTACGGCAATGGTTCGCCGAGCATATGCCGGCTGTGATCACCCGCGTGATCAAGCCACGCGAGAGCTGGGTCGACGATCCGGAGATGCGGGCCCGGATCGAGGCGGATGGGGACGCGGCCATACTCGGCGTCGGACTCTGAAGCACCTGTAGCCCGACGGTCGTCGGACTGGCCCTGGCACTGGAAGGTGGTGGTGTGCCGACCATAGCCGTGCATACGCATGTGTTCGCGCGTCTGGTCAAGTCGGTCACCCATGTGAGCGGCATGCCGACCGCACGGCAGGCCTTTGTGCCGCAGCCGATCGTCGGCCGCACACCGGCTGAACTGCGCGCCTATATCGAGGGCATAGATCCGGTGCACAAACGCCCGTTTATCCAGGTCATGATGGAAGGGTTGACCAATCCGCTCAATGCGGAAGATCTGAAGGGCATGACCTTCGACCGCTCGACACCGCGTCTGCTGGAACCGGATACCGAGGAAAACCTGCAACAATTATTCATGAACAATAACTGGACCGATTTCCTGCCGGTGGTGTTGCCGACCGAGGAGCGGGTCGCGCAGATGCTCAAGGGCACCAGCCATGCGCCGGATGAAATTGTCGGCCGGCTGCGGCCGACCGTGTACCGCGAGTGGTGGGAGTTCACGGTGGAAAAGGTCGCCGTGAATGCCGTGATGGCGGGCGCCCGGCCGGAGTATCTGCCGGTGATCCTGGCACAGGCGGCCAGCGGCATGACGGCACGTTCCAGCAGTACCACTTCCTTTGCCACCGTGTCCATCGTCAACGGACCGATCCGGAATGAACTCAAAATGAATTCCGGGATCGGCGCCATGGGACCGTATAATCACGCCAATGCGACCATCGGCCGCGCTTTTTGTCTGCTGTCGCAAAACCTGCAGGGTGGATCGGTGCCGAACGAAACCTACATGGGTTCACAGGGAAATGCCTATTCCTACAGTGCCACCTATGCGGAAAATGAGGAACAAAGTCCGTGGGAACCGTTTCATGTGCAAAAAGGCCACCAGTCCGGCGAGAGTGTGGTCACAACGTTTCTGGGCGGTTGGTATACGCATTCCGGTTACGGCCCACGGCAATACTGGGAGGAAACCTTCGCTCGCGCCCTGACTGCCGTGGATGTGTTCTCGGAACCGATCCTGATTCTCGATCCCCTCTCGGCCCGCGAGTTTGTTGCCCGCGGCTTTGACAACAAGCAAAAATTAAGCGAATGGTTCGCACGGCATGCCCGGATGACCGCAAAAGAATATTGGGACAATCAATCGGTGCAGACTATCTTCCGGCCGCGGGCGGTTTCCGGGATTGAGCCCTGGGCCACCCGGCTCAAGGCTGCTCCGGATGAATTGATTGAAATCTTCCGTCCCGAGGACATCAGTATTGTGGTCATCGGTGGCGGCACGCAGGCGGGCTGGAAGATGGTCTCCGGCATGCTCAGGGAGAACAGCATTGTTTCCATCGATAAATGGCGGTGAAAAGCAGTAAAAAGTTGAAAGTGAAAAGTGAAAAGAATATTACTATGAAGCACTTTATACTTTTTACCTTCTACTTTTCACTTATGTGACTCTGTGTTGATCATTTTTTATTTTGATACTGCGACTCAAGGGAAAACTAATGTTGGATAAGTATGATTATGTCATTGTCGGGGCCGGCACAGCGGGCTGTGTCCTGGCCAACCGCCTCTCAGCCAATCCCAACGTCAGCGTGCTGTTACTGGAAGCCGGCGGCAAGGACAACTACTTCTGGATCGACATCCCCGTTGGTTATCTGTATACCATTAACAATCCCCGCACCGACTGGTGCTACCAGATCGAACCGGATCCCGGCCTGAACGGACGCTCGATCAACTATGCCCGCGGCAAAGTGCTCGGCGGCTGTTCCTCGATCAACGCCATGATCTACATGCGCGGTCAACGCAGTGATTACGATCACTGGGCGGAACTCGGTAACCGTGGTTGGTCGTGGGACGAGGTGCTGCCGGTGTTCAAACGCAGCGAGGACTATCAGCATGGAGCCGATGAATTTCACGGCAGCGGTGGCGAAATGCCGGTCGAGGAACGGCGCGTCAACTGGGAGATCCTGGACGCCTGGCGCGACGCGGCGGAAGAATGCGGCATCCCGAAAATCGCGGAATTC
>JACVQI010000157.1 GCA_015661095.1 Gammaproteobacteria bacterium | reverse complement strand
GACTGAACTAATCCTACATTCCTTTCTCGAAGCGCCAGTTCCGCTTGTCACGGATGATCCAGCCGCCAGTCGGATCGCAAAAGTGGCTGCCGATAATGAAGGCCTTCTTGTTCTCGTAGTCTTCCAGAAATTTCCTTCTGGTCTTGCAGGCGTGCTGCGCATCCATGCAAAAGTTTCCCGGCAGGTCGGGCTCCGCCATCTGGATGGGATGGTGCAGGAGATCGCCTGTGATAACGGCATCCTTTCCTTCCGAGGATATATGGATACTGACATGTCCCGGCGTATGGCCCGGCGTGGGGATAAGCCTGATCTCCTTGCAGATCCGATGATCGGATTCCACGAAGTCCGTCAGTTTCGCATCCAGTACCGGTTGAATCGAATCGATCAGATGCTGCGCCTGCACAGTCCCGTCGCGCGGTACTTTTTTCCAGTGCTCCCATTCCTTTTTGCTGAACAGGTAGCGGGCATTCGGGAATGTTGGCACCCATTTATCGCCTACTTTGCGGGTATTCCAGCCGACATGATCGAAATGCAGATGCGTGCATAACACCGTGTCGATGCTCTCGGGTGGGCAACCGGCTTTTGCAATATCTTCAAGGAAAGAGGTCTGCATGTTGACAAACACCTCGTGTTCCCGCCAACGCTCGTTGCCGACACAGGTATCCACCATGATCTTGCGATCCGGTGTTTTTACCACAAAACACTGGAAAGAAATTATCATGTCACCTTCCGGCGTGGCGAAATTCGGAAACAACCAGTCATACTTTTTCATCAATTCCGGCGACCCGTCCGAAAGCAGGAAATTCAGCGGATCGGTATGATTATTCAATTCCACAATACGGGTCACTTCGACGTTTCCGATATTCCAGGACTTCATATGTTCGGCCGCCATAGCTCTCTCCTCACAATTTAATAAGACAACAAACTGAAGGTAATTAGGCTGAAGACTGAAGGCTGAAGGTAGAAGACTTTAAGTCATCTAATAAGCCTTCTGCCTAAACCCCTTCAGCCTAATCCCCTTCTGCCTAACCCCCTTCAGTCTAAACACCTTCAGCCTTAACTCATTCAGCAATATCAATCGGTTCCGGCGACGGCAACCCCAGGATCAGGTCTGAAGCTTTCTCCGCCACCATAACCACCGCGGCATTGGTGTTACCGCCGATGATGCGCGGGAAGATCGAGGCATCGGCGACGCGTAGTCCCTCGATACCGCGCACGCGCAGTTCCGGATCAACTACGGAAGTGGCATCACCGCCCATGCGGCAGGTACTGACCGGATGGTGCACGGTAGCGACGTATTGCCGAACATAGTCGCGCAGCGACTCGTCATCCTGCCGTTCGGAACCAGGCAATCGCTCGACACTCGCGTAACGGTCGAAGGCCGGCGCATTCAAAATTTTTCGCGACATCCTGACCGCCCGTATCATGGTTTCCATATCCTCCTGTTCCGCGAGCAGATTCGGATCGATGACGGGCATGGCATGTGGGTCCGGGCTCGCCAGGGTCACCCGGCCCCGGCTCTTTGGATAGAGAAGAACCGGATTCATGGCATAGCCATGGCCGACCGGGATGGGGAAGCGCGGTGTCGGGCGGGTGGCCGGCTGAAACACAAACTGGATATCTGGCCGATCCAGTCCCTCGATGGTACGCAGGAAGCCCATGGCCTCAAACAGATTGCTGGCCAGCGGCCCGCGTCTGAACAATAAATACTCAATCACATTCCAGACGCCTCTGGGAAAGGCCTTGAGGGACACACCGTAGGATTCAGTATTCTCGGTCTTCATGATAATGCCGATGGCAGGATGATCATGAAAATTCCTGCCAACTTCCCGTAGTTCATGTTGCACGACGATACCGAGTGATTGCAGTTCCTGGCCGTCACCTATGCCCGATAACATCAGGATCTGCGGTGAACCGAAGGCGCCGGCGGCGAGGATGATCTCCCTGCGCGCCGTCAGCTTATGGATGGCGCCGGCAATGTTCATTTCCAAACCGACCGCGCGGCCTTGTTTAAGAATTATGCGGGTCACCAGGGTGTTGGTCAGGATCTTCAGATTCTGCCGGTATTTGATCGGATCCAGATAAGCGGTGACGCCCGAAACGCGGCGGCCGTTATGGATATTGCCCTGCCGGGTATTGAAGCCATTCGGGTCAGCGGCGTTAAAATCGCTGCACCTGGGATAACCGAGGGAGTAGGCAGCCGCCAGAAAAGTATCGATCAAGGGGTTATAGCGGTTGACATCCGATACCACCATGGGACCGTCCTTGCCGTGGTAGGGGGAATCGCCGAATTGTTCGTTCTTCTCCGAGCGGATGAAATACGGCAGTACCTCGCGATAACTCCAGCCGGTATTGCCCATCCCGGACCAGTCGTCGAAATCCTGTGGCTGCCCACGGAAATAGACCATGCCGTTGGTGGAACTGCAACCGCCGAGGACACGGCCGCGGGGGACGGGGATCTCGCGGCCGCCCAGTGCTGCCTGCGGCGCGGTCTTGTAACCCCAGGCCATCTTCTTATGAAACAGCAATGCGCCGACCGCCGCAGGTACATGCACCAGGGGACTGGTATCGGGCGGACCCGCTTCGATCAGACAGACGCTGTTGGCCCCGTCTTTCGACAAACGATTGGCGAGCACACAACCAGCGGTGCCCGAGCCGGCGATGATATAGTCGTAGGTTGTATCCATATGAGTGTTTACAGGATTAAATAACTGCGGCGACGGCAAGATCGGATAGTCGCTGGAACCGCTCCATGTTCGGCACCCGGTCCATGACGCCCGTGGACAAAGCGACGAAAGTCAGATCCAGTTCCGGATCGACCCAGAAGACCGTGGCGCCGAAACCGTAGTTACCGAATGTCTCGGGGGATGTCAGCGTGCCATAGAGGTGATGACAGATGCTGGCGCCGCGCAGGGAAAAGCCGAGACCGATATAGGCCGGAAACGGCTCCCAGCCAACCGACATGGCCATGGCCTTATACAGTTCATTCGGTTTCTCCCCGGTCTGATTTTGGCGGGCGCGTTTTAAGATGGTCGGCCCCAGGATTCGGACGCCATCCAGTTCGCCGCCACGCCGCAGCATCTCGGCAAACCGGTACATATCGCCGACAGTCGACACCACGCCCAGCCAGGGCATTTCCGCATGTTCTTCTTCAAAGGCCCCATTCGGACCCAGGTCGCTGTGCCCCAGATGCTGCACCGGGGCATTCCCCTGAAATACCGGTACCAGGTGCCGCTTTTTCAGATCGGCCCGTACTCCGACGGAACTGTCATTCATTTTCAGGGGTTTGAAAATCTCATCTTCCACCAGTTGCCGGTAAGAACGCTTGTTCGGATCGGTGCGCCGTACCGCTTCGCCCATGAGGGCGTGATGCACGAGCGGGGAATAATCCACGCGTCTGCCGGGCTCCTCCATGGAATGCACGTTCTGACAGATGGCCGCGATAACTTCATCGAGCCGGTCGATGTACATGCCGGGGCGCGGGATATAGACGCTGGGTAGACCGGAACTGTGGGTGAGCAGATGATAGAAAGTGATGTCCTGGCGCAGGCCGCCGGAGAATTCCGGAATGATCTCGGACACCCTGGTGGTGAGAGCGAACTGGCCCTGTTCGATGGCGCGAAATACCAGTACGTTGGTGATGGCCTTGGTGGTGGAAAACAGGCTGATGATGGAATTTAATTTTACCGGCAGCTTGCGCGCGGCATCGCCATAGCCGATGGCCTCATGCAATTCCAGCACGCCATGCCGGCCGACGGCGATGGCCATACCGTAATATTTACCCTGGGCAATATCTGCTTCGATGACCGATTTCAGGTATGCCAGTCTGCCGGCATCCAGGCCTGATTCCTGTTTCTTTGCTTTCATGTGAGGCCTCTCCAGCAAGGGACGGGGATTAAAATTATTATTTTCTATTGCCACTACGGTCGCTTATCAACCGGGTGTCATTGTCGAGATCGTAGCCTGGATGCAGCGCGGCGGTCGCTCATATTCAGTCGCTACGGACTCCCTGTCCTATCGCGACACTAATACTTCCTGTATGTCAGTCGCTACGGACATCCTGTCCTCTCGCGACACTAATACTTCCTGTATGTCGTCCTGCACTCGCGACATTCGGACTCCTGTCCATCAAATCCGGGTAACCATCTCCACTAACCGCATATCTTTCGTTTAATATCAAATCCCTCATTACCACAATTCCCCGGATTCCATTTCATTCCATCCGGGCTACACTTGCTACCACGGGTTATTGTAGCGTATTTCCCTCAATATCAGTATCCGGATACTGGCTGGTCCGTGATGGTTCTCAATTCTGCTGTTGCGCGCGATAGGCATCCCAGGCGATGGAGATCAGATAGGCATGGATGGCTGCCACTTCTTCCTCGTTATACACATCGTCCCATTGCGGCATGGCCAGAGGGCGTAATAACCCCTTCAGAACGATATCAGCGAACAGGGCGTGTCTTTCCGGCGTCAGGCGCCGCAAATCCGGCGGATAACCGCGCTGTGCATTCACATGACAGGTACCGCAGGACTGCATGAAAAGATTCGCGCCCAGTGCCACAGTCTCATCAGATGCCTCCAGCGGTGGTGGTTCCGGGAATGGCGGGTCCGGCGGCAAGGGTTCGCGTGGAGGCATGGCACCGCCATCCAGCTTGAAGGCGATGATGCGGCCGTCATTACCGTATTGGTAGGCGGCACTTTTCGGATCCGGGGCATAGGTAAAAATGCCGCCGCCGAGCCCGGCCATGACCGCGATATATTGCTCGCCATTGACGGTGTATGTGGCCGGGGCCGCGACCATGGAGGCTTTTACTTCGATCTCGTGCAGCAAATCCCCGCTCTGATCGTTATAGGCCCGCAGGTAACCGGTGCCGCTGCCGGTGATCACCAACCCGCCGCCGGTTGCCAACAGTCCGGACCGATCGAACATGCCGGCGGTTTCCACCTCCCACACACTTTCCTGTGCCAGTGGATCCCAGTCCACGATGAAGCTGCGCGGGGC